>CAYNOM010000864.1:0-3024 GCA_964398415.1 uncultured Polyangiales bacterium
CACGTTCGCCCGTGATCAACACGGGGGCGTTGGCCCTGGCTGCGAGCGTCACCTGCTCGCGTAGCTTCTGCATGGCCTCGCTGTCGCCGAGGAGCTCGAACATGGCCCCGCTCTGCGCGCGCAGCTCGCGATTTTCGCGGCGCAGCTGGCTTGCATCGAGGGCACGAGACAGGGACAGAAGCAGCCGATCGGTGCTGATCGGCTTTTCGATGAAGTCGTGGGCCCCCATGCGCGTCGCCGACACGGCGGTGTCGATGGTGCCGTGTCCGCTCATCACGATCACGGGGAGCTCGTCGCTCTCGGCCTTGAGCTGCCTGAGCACCTCGAGACCATCGAGATCGGGTAGCTGCACGTCGAGCAGCACCGCGTCGAAGCTCTTGGTCTTTGCCTTGTCGAGCGCGAGCTTGCCGCTGCCCGCCACGTCGACCTCGAACCCTTCGACGCGCAGGGCGCGACTGAGCGTGAGCAGAATGTTCTTCTCGTCATCGACGATCAGGATCGACGCCGCCATTCAGCTCTCCTCGCGCAGGCCGAGCTCCTTCATCTTGATCTGAAGGCTCTTGCGCGAGATCTTGAGCAACCGCGCGGTGTGCGTGACGTTGTAGCCGGTTTGCGAGAGGGCGCGCAGGATGAGCTCGCGCTCGATGCGCTGGGTCGCCTCTCGCACGGCCTCTTTCAGGCCGCCCTCCTCGTTGAGCGCGTCGACCATCTCGTCTGTGAGCTCCGCGTCGTCGAGCTTGTCGGAGGCGGCGTCACCCCCTTCGCGCGCGCTCGGGCTAGGCACTTCGGCCACGAGATTCGGCGGTAGATCGGACTGTGTGATCGTGTCTCCGTCGCAAAACAGCACGCAGCGCTCGACGGCGTTCTCGAGCTCACGAATGTTGCCGCGGAACGGATAGCCCACGAGCAGCTCCATGGCGGCCGGATCGACGCCCGTTACGTTCTTCTTCAGGCGCTGGTTGAAGCGCTCGAGGAAGTGCGCGATGAGTAGCGGGATATCGCTCTTGCGCTCACGCAGCGGCGGCAGGTGAATGTTGACGACGTTCAGCCGGTAGTAGAGGTCTTCGCGAAAGCGCGCCTGGGCGATCTCTTGCTCCAGGTTGCGATTGGTGGCGGCCACGAGGCGCACGTCGACGCGGATCGTCTTGACGCCACCGACGCGCTCGAACTCGCTCTCCTGGATCGCGCGCAGCAGCTTCACCTGCATGTTGGCCGGGATCTCGCCGATCTCGTCGAGAAACAGCGTGCCGCCATCGGCCAGCTCGAAGCGTCCGGGCTTGCTCGTCACGGCACCGGTGAAGGCCCCCTTCTCATATCCGAACAGCTCACTCTCGACGAGCTCGGGCGGCAGCGCGGCGCAGTTGACGCGAATGAAGGCCTTGTCTTTGCGCGAGCTGTGCTCGTGCAGGGCGCGCGCGATGAGCTCCTTGCCCGTGCCGCTCTCGCCCGTGATCAACACCGTGCTCGGCGTGTCCGCCGCGCGGTCGATCACTTGGTAGACGGCCTGCATGGGGGCCGATGCGCCGATCAAGCGGTAGCGTCCGCGCTCCTCGGCGCTGCCGATGTAGAGCTGGCCCGACAGCTCGCGCGAGCGCGCGGCCTTGGTCACCACACGTTGAAACTCGGTGCGGTCGAAGGGCTTCGTGACGTAGTCGAAGGCGCCGAGCTTCAGGGCTTCGACCGCCGTGTTCACGGTGCCGTGGGCCGTGATCATGATCACCGGCACATCGGGGTAGTCGGCCACGATGCGCTTCAGCAGCTCCATGCCGTCGACCTTCGGCATGCGCAGGTCGGTGATCACCACGTCGATGTGGTGCTCCCCGAGCAGCTTCAGCGCTTGCTCGCCGTCCTCGGCCGTCTGCACCTCGAAGCCATCGCGCGCGAGCTGTGCTGCGAGCACGCGCCGTAGATTGGGCTCGTCGTCGGCGACGAGGACTTGCTTGCTTTCAGGGGCCAACGCACATTTCCCGATCGGATTACTTCGGCAAGCATAGCGCCGAAGCGGGCAGATCGGTCTCGAGTCTCGAGCACATGAAGACGTACACGGCCTTCGAGCCGGGGGCTCCCGCCACGGGCTCGTCACGGTCCTTGGTGCGCAGCGCAGCCACGGAGGTGCCCACGCGGGCGTCCGCGTCCTGATCGGAGCCGTAGACGTTGGTCATGGCGTCGAAGTCGAGGCCCTCGTCGCTACCCGGGATGATCCAGACCACGCCGGTCTTCTTCACACCCTGCACGGTGGCCAGGGGAGCTCCGGCGATCAGATCTCCCACCCCATCACCGTCCACGTCGCCCACCGCGAGCGACGCACCAAAACCGCTGTCTTTGCAGGTGATACCGCCGATCCCGTCGTAGCAGCCGACGTTCTGGGGCTCGTCGTCCCACAGCGGGCAGAGACCCGGCTCGACGGCACCCTTCGCGGGTAGGCTGCGGCCGTCATACATGTACACGCGCTGCAGGGTCTTGTTTTCGCCGCTCACGGGATCGATGCCCGCGAACAGGTCGGGTTCCCCATCGCCCGTCACGTCGCCGAAGGTCAGCACCTTGCCGAAGCCGACGAGCTCGGGGTTCGGGCTCTTGATGCAGGCGCGTGTGTGCAGCTTGTCTTGGACGTCGTCTTCGGTGGCGCCCGGGTCGATGCTCAGCACGATGACGCGGTTCTTGGCGGGCTGCGATACGGCCACGAGCAGCTCGCCTGCCGCGTTTTCGGCCGCAGCCACGGCGTAGCCGAAGTCGTTCGGCGCTGCCTCGGCGCTGAACAGCTCGCCGGTGCGCGGGTTTGTGGCCTTGAGCTCGGCCAGGCCGCGGGTGTTGGTGGCCGAGACCTGGTCGGGCAGATAGTAGAGCCCCCCGGTCAGCGGCTTCTGGGTGCGCTCCTCGAGCCAGTACTGACCGACCAAGGCGACACCGACGTCGGTGAAGGCTTCTGGAATCGACGCGCCACCGAAACCCGCTGCAGCCTTGTCGGGGCCGGTGCGACCCAGGGCCACCTTCTGGTTCTGGCTCGCGTTCGTCTCACACAGCATG
>CAYNOM010000865.1:0-3019 GCA_964398415.1 uncultured Polyangiales bacterium
GACGTGGAGTGACGGCGACCGCGCCCCCTCGATGCCCTCTTTGCTCCACGGCTCCTTGGCGAAGCGCCACGGCACGCTGCCGAACACTGGCACCATGTGGTAGGCGACGCGCAGCACGTCCCCCTGCGCCGCAGGGATGCGGTCGAGCTTGGTCTGGGCCACGAAGGCCCAGATGCACAGGGGGGCCGACCAATATCCGAAGGGCAACCGAGCGTTCATGGTGAACGCCATCCCGCCATTCACGAGGCAGCGTCTCGCGCGCACGCCTCGCGTGCTTGGCGCAACTACTTCTTGGGAACCCAACCGAATTGAAGGCGGTAGCCGCCGAGGGAAGGTGCGCGCGCGACCATCTCGTTACGCTGGGCATCGTACGTTGCGTCGAAGAGCTCCCAGTGGGAGCAGGTGCCGTTCACCAGCTCTTCGGTGTGCTCGGCGTCGCACGGCCCCTCGCGCTCGACGGTCAGCACGAGCTTCTGGCCAGGCTTGCCGACTCGTGAAACGTGGTGGCACCTTCATATCTATCTATCTATCTATCTATCTATCCGACAGCACTGCCCGCGCCGTCCGACGACATGAAGATCGTCCCCACGCTGTCGGCCCCGACGGTCCGATCGATTTCGAATACCCAGTAGCCACCGAAGCCGTCGCCGCCTCCTAGAGAGAAGCGGGCCGGTTGGCCGGGCGTGGCCGCGACATCTGCAGCGCGCTGGCTCTCAGCGCGCAGACGTTTCCAAGGGCGGTGTCGAGTGTTACAAGCCGCCGAGCCTGCTTCGGCACAACGGCCGTGCACACAACCGCCGACGCACGCAGGAGGGCATGTGATTTTACTCAACCCCAAGCACCACGATCGCCGCTATCCCGACGAGCGTTCCCGCGAGATCATCCAGAAGACCATCGCGTTCTTCGAAGCCAAGGGCAAGGCCGCCATCAAGCGCGACTACCACGCGCGCACCTGGTACGCCGACTTCCTCGAGTTCGTCCGCAAGGAACGGGTCTTCGCCACCCTGTGCACACCCGAAGGCCAGGGCGCGGAAGATACCCGATGGGATACCTGGCGAATCTGCGAGTTCGCCGAGGTCCTCGGTTTCTACGGCCTACCCTATTGGTACACGTGGCAGGTGAGCGTATTGGGCCTCGGGCCGATCTGGATGAGCAAGAACGACAAGCTCAGGGCGCGAGCGGCTCGCATGCTGGAAGACGGCGGTATCTTCGCCTTCGGTCTCTCGGAGAAGGAGCACGGCGCCGACATCTACGCGAGCGACATGGTCGTCACCAAGCAGGACGACGGGACGTACCGCGCCAACGGGCGCAAGTACTACATCGGCAACGGCAACGAGGCCGCCATCGTCTCGACCTTCGGCAAGCTGGCCGACACGGGCGAGTACATCTTCTTCGCCGCCGATCCGCGCCACGAAAAGTACGAGCTCGTCAAGAACGTTTGCCAGAGCCAGAACTACGTGTCGGAGTACGCGCTGCACGACTACCCCTTCACCGAAGATGACATCCACGCCACGGGCGACGAGGCGTGGACGGCCGCGCTCAACACGGTCAACATCGGCAAGTACAACCTGGGTTGGGCATCGATCGGCATCTGCACGCACGCGCTCTACGAGGCCATCACCCACGCCTCACGCCGGCGTCTCTACAACATGCACGTGACGGATTTCCCACACGTGAAAAGCCTGTTCGTGGACGCCTACACGCGCTTGAGCGCCATGAAGCTGTTTGCGCTGCGCGCGGCGGACTACATGCGCTCGGCCTCACCCGACGATCGCCGCTACCTGCTGTTCAACCCCGTCGTCAAGATGAAGGTGACCACCCAGGGCGAAGAGGTGATCAACGCAGCCTGGGACGTGATCGCCGCCAAGGGCTTCGAGAAGGACATGTTCTTCGAGCACGCGGCCATCGACATCCGTGCCCTTCCCAAGCTCGAAGGCACGGTGCACGTGAACATCGCGCTGATTGCGAAGTTCATGCCGGCCTACTTCTTCATGCCGACGGACATGCCGGCCGTGCCTCGACGCGACGATGCCGCCAATGACGACTTCCTCTTCAATCAAGGTCCTGCACGCGGACTGAGCAAGATCCGCTTTCACGACTACAAGCTCGCGTACGCCGACTGGGACGTGCCCAACGTGAAGGTCTTCTGCGAGCAAATCGAGGCCTTCAAGAACATGCTCGCAACGGCACCCCCCACTGCCGAGCAACAGAAGGATACCGACTTCCTGCTCGCGGGCGGCGAGTTGTTCACCTTGGTCGTATACGGGCAGTTGATCCTGGAGAACGCCCGCATCTACCAGCAAAGCGAGGACTTGGTCGATCAGATCTTCGACTTCATGGTGCGCGACTTTTCGCAGTTGGCCGTGCAGCTGCACACAAAGCCGACCACCACCGAGGCCCAGGCGGAGCAATGCCTGGCGATGATACGCAAGCCGGCCGTCGACGCGGCGCGCTTCGACCGCGTGTGGCAGACCGTGCACGCCCTGCAGGGCGCCTACGAAATGCCCGAGTGATGCCGAAGGGCACGACCCCGAGCGCCTGTAACCAGGCAGCGCTCGGGGCCAGCCCGGCGCACGAGGGACCCTGCGATCGGGCGCCGTGATACCTCGGCAAGCTCCGCAAGCGATGGGCGGCTCCCACGCCCTTCGTGAACGTCATCAGGAACCACACGACAGAACTGAGCATGAGCAGCCACAACATCGTGCGGAATGGCGTCGGCGTGCTCATGGCATCTTCGTAGGCGCGCTGATCGATCACGCGAAGGTAGCCGAGAAACGTCGTCACCACATCGTGAAGGCCCGTCCACCAGGACGAGATCGACAGTCCGAATCCTCCTCACTCTACCTGCAAGCGTTCACAGCGAACGCACGCGCGAACGGTAGCGCCGCACCAACGCCGCCACGATGGGACGTGGCGTGCGCGACTCCAGCGGCCGGCGCTGCGACGTATATCGCTGCGGCGCGGAGACCCCGCATCGGCAGAGCCAACGCCAACGCGAGTGAACGAAGTGCGATTCGAG
>CAYNOM010000866.1:0-3011 GCA_964398415.1 uncultured Polyangiales bacterium
GAAATATGGGTTCCCAAAAGGATCCGTCACAACGGTCACGCCACCCGCTTGACTGAAAGCGACTTCATCAATGCCGTCACCGTCGACGTCAAGCGCGAGCTGCGCCGAGGGAAAGATCGTCGGATCCTTTCCGTCCGCCTGGGCGTAGGTGGCGCCTTGCTCCACGGGCTTCTTGTCGAGCCAGTCCAAAGAAATGGGTGGTTTGCAGACGTCTTTCGTGACCGCAGAAACGATGGATGAAGACCGGTTCTTGCCGAGGCACTCCTGGATCGAGGAGACCCGCGCACGACCGTCCTGAGGGGCACGGCCATAGTTCACACGGTACTCGTGCACCTCGACGCCCTGAATCGCATAGCGGACGCCGCGCAGCTGCCGGCGCACCTTGAGATTCACTCCGTCTAGAGCGAGAGTTCCTTCGAGACGAAGAGACGTCCATGCGAGGGTCTCCGCGACGAACGCTCCCTGCGAGTCGGTGGGACCAATGGGGAGCACCTGGAGAAAGGCATCCGCTTCGATGCCACCCGGCACATCCACCCCGCCAGAAGGAAGCTGCGCGGGCGTACCGAGCGCTCGCTCGTAAACAAACTGCACGCGTCGGGTTGGCGCGAGCTTCGACGGGCCGTGCCCCGTGAACTCGATCGAGTCGGGATAGACCTCGAACTCGTCTTGCTGGACGAGCGTGTTGGCGTTCACCAGGGACGAGCGCGCCTGCGTGATGTCGTAGTTGACGCGATAGTAGTTGCCGTATCGGTCTTCAAAGCGGACAGTGTTCCACTGGGCGACGAGACCGGGCGCGGACACGCGCTCGTTGTATTGCGTGCGGGGTCGCGTCTGCCACGCCGTGGGCTCAAGCACGGCCCGGTTTCCGTTTCCGTAGTTGATGATCCAGATGTCCCGGGCCACCACGCGCGAGCTCGTGCCGGTGGTCTTCAGGACCTGGACGTGGTCCACGCGAGCCGACGGATCGCGCTCGGGGTGGTAGTTGGTGACAACGGTATTGCTTGCCGTCGCTGGAGCGACTTCGGGGACGCTGGCGTTGGTGCGACGCGCAAACGGAATGAGCGACTCGCCATCGAGGCAGAAGCCCCACTCGGTGCGCGGTCCACTGGACTCCGTGCCCATCGCGGTATGCCGACAGTGCGCGATGCGCGAAAGGCCATCGAGGCCCCATCCGAGACCCATGATGCCGTTGCCGCGCCTGCTGTCGTAACTCAGCGCAAGGCTGGGCGAGATGCCCTGGCGCGCGGGGAGCTTCATCAAGGGCACAGAAATCGAAAGGTTGCCGTCGATGCCGGCTTGGATCGACACGTCGGTGGACCCTACGGCGGTGGTCTCGGCCGCCGTAGGGCGCGGGTCGTCCAAGGCCGTGCACGCGGGTCCGCAAGAGCCACCACACCCATCCCCGCCGCAGGCGCGTCCCTGACAGTCGGGGGTGCATGCGGCAGGCGTGCCGTCCGACGCGGGGTCGCAGCGACCGCACAGCGAAAGCTCGTTGCCGCAATGGGCAGACCGGAAGGCTTTGTCCGCGCAAAGGCTAGGCCAGCAAACGTCGCCAGCTCCACCGAAGTGCCAGCCGCTATTGGCGCCGCAGACCTCGCCCGCTGCACATCCGCCTGGGCAGCTACCGACGGGATCACACAGCCCGCACGCAGCCGCAGTGGTTCCGCAACCCAAAGACGGACACCCGGCCGGCATGCACACGCCAGCGCTGGAACTAATTGCGAAACGCCATCCGCTGTCGGGCTGGCACAGAGTGCCATTGGGGCAATCTGCGTTTTCGCTGCACACAATCGGCGCTACGGTCGACGCTCGGCATCCCGGGGCGCAGTGAGCATCCAACGCGGTGTCACACACCTCCCCGGAGTCGCGGATGCCGTTTCCACAAATGCAGCCTGGAGCGGGTGCACATAGCTCGCTCGCCACCAGCACGGAACGTGGCTCGCTGATCGCCGCAAAGGCCTCGTAGGTGCTATTGAACCGACCCCCGATGCGCAGCGGGATCTCACCTGCGAAGTCGAGGTCCGACACGGTCTGCTTTCCGTCACCGTCACTCGCACCCAAGACCGTGATCTCGTCGTTGACGCTGTCGAAGGACAGGGTCAACACCGCGCCACGTTGCCACGAGAGCGTACGTCGGTAGTAGCGGCTGCTCTTGAACCGCACCTCAAGTGTCGTGGTCGTGCCCGCCCGAACGAAGGCGATTTCGTGTGTGCTGCCGTCGAACGAAAGAAGGACGTGGCGCCCACCGTCGGCGATCTCATCGCTCCCGTACTCGGGGGCCACGTCGATCTGGAAGTGCCCTGTGCGCATCCAGCCCGGCACCTGGGCCGCCGTGAACGTCAGCACGTCGGGCTGGCGAGCGACCACGGCGCTCGTGGTAGGGATGTAGCTCGTCGGGAAGATGCGGTCCTCGAGCTGGGCGCCCCAAACGAAGTAGGGGTCGCTTGCCGTCTCAACGACGCTCGCCGTGGGCACCTTGGCCGCGTGGGAGACCGAGAGCGAGAGCTCTCCCGTGGTCGTACGCGCGAAGCTGACATCCTGCCGCTCGAAGCCCGCGGACAGGGGCTTCGCCAGGCGTACGGCGGTCGTGGGCGAGGCCGTGCTGCCAAGGAGCATCGGCAAGCGCGCGCCCAACTGTGGAGTACCCCCTTCGCTGCGCGCATAGAGACTGTAGTTCAGAAGCTTTGCCGAAGAGCTGAGCTTTCGTCCTGCGAGCGACGCCGACGCAAACCCGCTTGGGAAGGTCACGCGCTCGGCACTGGTGGTGCCGTCGGGGGCCTGGGCCGCGTTAGCCGAGAGCGATACCCCGGCGCGGGCCCATACGGCGTCGTCGAACTCGCTCGAGCGGGTGAGAAGGTTCGTGGCCGTGCCCTCGAACAGGCCTAGGAGCACCCCATCACGCTCCACCCAGCGGAGCTCGTTGGGCCGCGCCGCCTCAAGTCGACCCCCCGCAGATTCGACTGTCGCTACCCCTGAACGGGTGAAGGTTCCACTGCGGAAGCGGAGCGCAT
>CAYNOM010000867.1:0-1971 GCA_964398415.1 uncultured Polyangiales bacterium
CACGTTGCCTCCTTGCGTCGCACCAGATGCGCTCCCTGACGGGACACCCATCACACGGCCGGGCTCGGGACCGAACGGAGAGCAGATCGTGGCGTGTCCCACGCGCGCGAGCTTCTGCCAACCGAGCGTCTTCAATATCTCATCAGGCGATTCCCACTTCTCTACGGATGAAACGTCACTTCAGCTCGGTGTCTCGGCCGGGTTGGAGGTTCCTTTGCCTGGCAACGCCCTGACGCAGATCGAGTCTTCACAACGGTTCTGGTGTGCCGTGCGTTCGCAGTCGACTCGGGGGATGACGCCCAGTCAGGCGGCGGCTGCGTGCGGCTACGAGCCGGCCGAGATGTCGTGGGTGACGCACGCGTCGTTCAGGCAGGCTGGCTCGCGCTTAGGTGTTCGTCTCGAACCCTTCTACGTGGCCGTGATCACGCTGGACGGAGACGACTGGATTCGCCTCGGTCGTCCTGAGACGGGCTTCGACGCTGCTGGCGTGTGGCCGTGCCAGCGTCACGCCTTGCTGTCGAGCTCCTTCACGAACCAGTGCGCGAACAACCTGCTCTGCGGTTTCGACGCGGACAGTTGCGGCGGCACGCCGACCGGTTGGATGACTGCACAGGCCCGTCTCGTGGATGCGGTATCCATCGTCAAGGTTATCGGAGGAGCGTCGTTCGACAACTTCGAGCACCACTGGAGGTCCCGATTTGAAATTGGGCACGGCCCGTATTGGACCAGCTCGATCGGTATGGGGGCGACGCCAGCATGGATTCGCGGCCTTCATTTGGCCGTCCAAGGAGACATGACGGGAATGGCGCCTGAGCGAGGCCAAACCGCGCGCTACCCGGTTCTCTCCCAGGACACCTGGTATCGCTCGCGGATTGACAAGGGGAAGACTTCGGCGTGGTGTGCGCCTCTCTCTGGCGACGGCATCTCCGCCCCCGCCTTCACGTGCTCGGAGGTGGGGCGCCTCGGCTTCGTCGCGAAAGGCCATCCTGGTGCCTTCGATCGCGCCATTGGGTCGGGCTGGATTGCGCGCCAGCTCGAAGAGCCCAACATCGGATCTCACGGAACCGCCGCCTTTGAGACCTTTCCCAAAAAGCAACCCAGCGTGCTAGCTCAGCCCGGCTTCGTGAGGCCCCGGACGTACGACAAGGACCTGAGCATGGACGCCTTTGCTCTCGCGCTCCAGCTCGTGGCGAGCGTTGGCGCAGACGGGGGCGGAGTTGCCGGGTGCGATACGCTGTTGAGGGCGCCTCCGACGGTCGCAGGGCCGGAAGACTTCCCGCGCCTTCGATCTCAGCTCGTGTGCGCGGCAGAGCGCGTCGAGGGCATGGTCCGAAGCATGATGATTCCTGGTATCCCCAAGGGAATTGCCGAGACCGCTGCCGCACAGAACGGTGTTCAACACGTCGTGCCTGCGTTGCGCGGGGAGATGGGAGAGTCGGTCGCGTCACTTACCGGGTGGCTTCAGTCGTACTCGGGCGCGATGGCTACGGTGTCCCGTGCTCTTCGGGATCTGGGCCGCGACTTCGAGGTGATCGGAGCTCAGCTTCGAATCAACGACGCCAACGACGAGCTGTCCCGCCAGGCCATGATCTCGAAGGTCTCGACGGCTGCCGGGCGATGCGGTGACGCCGTTGGCAAGGCCTCCGGGCCCAAGGGCTGGATCGGTGGCGGCATCGCTGCGGCCGCAGCCATCTGTTCCGACTCGGTGACGCAGACGGTCTTAGCCGTGCTCGCGCGGGACGCCGAACAAGACATCAACGACGAGTCGCGCAAGCTCATCCTGCTCGATATCGCTGATCGCGTCACGCAGCGCCTCGTCTCCACGCCGGACCCCCACGGTCATCGCGAAGACTTGGCTCGTGAACGGCGGCTCGAAGAGCGGGTCCACCGGAACGACGGTGAGCGGCACGCCCATGCGCGCGCCGTAGTAGCCGGCGAGCCACTCCGCGGTCTTGAGCAGGTCGGGCAGGA
>CAYNOM010000867.1:1981-3010 GCA_964398415.1 uncultured Polyangiales bacterium
CTGGGAGAGGGCCACGCCAAGGTCTCGTCGGCCATGGCCGAGATCGACAGCGTTCGCAATCAAGCCGGCCGCGAGGTCGCCAAAGCCCTTGGGCTCGAGAGCGACGAGGCGGGACGTGTGTTTCCCGTGAGCGCCGTGCTCCGCGCCAACTACAACACGAAGAAGGTACGCTACGAGCGCGCCCTGTGGCAGGCGAAACAAGCCGCCCAAATGGCGCGTCTGGCGCTCGAGCAGCGCATCGGCGTCGACCTCCGGAACGTCGATTACGATCTGCCGCTCGTACCGAAGCCTTCGTCCTGGATCGACACGCTCTGCGCGAGACAAGGCATCAAGTACGATCGCATACGTCAAGGCAACTCGGGTGGCGCCGATGAGGGCGACTCACAGGCTGCCGACGCGGCCAGCAATTACGCGGCGAGTGCGGAGTACGACTACGCCAACGCGTTCATCGGCGACTACGTCACGAACCTCAAGCGTGTGCGCGATTCTTGGAGCGCCGCCCATCCCTTCCAGGATGGAGATGACCTCGTGGTATTGTCGCTGCGCGATGAGGTGAAACAGATCACGCGAGCTTGTGATGTGGAGGGCTGGAACGAGCTGCTGCAGACGGCCTCCTGCACCAATGCGCAGAGCACGAGCCAGAGCGTCGACGAAGCTTGGGAGCCCACGTGCTCGGACACGGCGTGCGCAGTGGCGTTCACCGAGTCTCAGTCGCCGCAGAGTTGCTACGTTGCCGGTGCAGATGGGGTCAGCGCCGTCGAATGGAACACGCCTGGCGCGAGCTGCCCCGACTACGGTGCGGACGGGTCCCTCGTGGCGCGGGCGGTTCGCCTTTACCAAACCAGCGTTCCGTCGGGTGGAAGCGGAGCCGACGGGAACGTCGACGAGAACGGCGAGCCAGGTCCGCCACGAGCAGGGCTCGAGTTCTGGTATCGGGCCGATGACTGCAAGGAGAGCGACTTGCACCCCGGCTATCTCGAGTACTGCAGGAATCGCGGCATAAACGTTGCGAACATGGATCGCCGGGCG
>CAYNOM010000868.1:0-3008 GCA_964398415.1 uncultured Polyangiales bacterium
CGGCGCTATGCGAGGGCGACTTCCTCGACCGTGCCGAAAATCTCCTCGTCTTCGGCCTGCCCGGACGAGGCAAAACCCACCTGTGTGCGGCGATCGGCTACGAGCTCGTGCGCCGCGGCAGGCCTGTCCACTTCACCTCGACCGCGATGCTCGTGCAGCGCCTGTTGCGAGCCAAGCGCGACCTCACTCTCGAGCGTGAGCTCGGCCGACTCGACCACTTCGACGCGGTGGTCCTCGACGACATCGGCTACGTCCAGCAGGAGCGAGACGAGATGGAGGTGCTCTTCACCTTCCTGGCCGCGCGCTATGAGCGCAAGAGCGTGATCATCACGAGCAATCTCGTGTTCAGCCAGTGGGACCGCATCTTCAAGGACGCCATGACCACGGCCGCGGCCATCGACCGGCTCGTCCACCACTCGGTCATCCTGGAGCTCACCTCGAAGCGCAGCTTCCGCAGCGACGCGGCCCTCGAGCGCAACGACAACTCCGACGACAACTACGACGACACCGCGATCAAGCCCCCGGAACCTGCGCAGCCAGTTCAACTCGATGGGGAAGTGTAGTTGTCGTTAGCCGCTCACGAGCCACCGAGCAGCGCCCCACGGGCGCGAGCCACGGCTGGGGACAGCACAGCTGCCCCCAGCGGCAGAGCGCTGGGGACAGTGCCGAAGCTAGGGACAGCACAGCTGCCCCCAGCCCCTTGGACAACGCTGCGCGTTGACCACACTGACCACAGCCGACGAGTGACGAGTTCTTTCGAAGGTCACGAGAGCAGGCGAAAGCGCCGACAAGGCGCGCTCAAACAAGAACGACTCGATGGGGAAGTGTAGTTGTCGCCGAATGGGGAAATGTAGTTGACGTCGGGCATCGACCTGATGAACGACGTCAGACTCGTGGACGATGCCCATCGTCGAGCCTGGACGTCACGACATCAGCTGACGCGGGCGGTAACACGTGGTTGGTTCGACTCCCGAGATCGTGCTGGCGATGGACTGGACGGACTTCGACGACGACGACCACACGACGCTGAGCGTCGCGCTGATGACCACTCACGGCCGAGCCACGCCGCTGGCCTGGAAGACCGTGGCGAAGTCGAAGCTGAAGAACCGACGCACCCAGCATGAGCTGGCGATGGTGAAGCGGCTGCACGCATGGCTCCCTACAGGCACTCGCGTAGAACTGCTCGGAGATCGAGCGTTTGGGCAGCAGGAACTCTACGCGCTGCTCGGGAAACTGGGCTGGGCTTACACGCTTCGATTTCGCGAGAACATCGTGATCTACGAGGGACAAGGGCCCGCGCTTCCGGCCGCGGCGTACGTTCCGACCAACGGTCGTGCCTTCAAAGTGCTTGCGCCGAAGGTGACGCGAAAGCGCTTCGATGTCCCAGCTATCGTGGTGGTGAAGCGCAAGGGCATGAAGGAGGCGTGGTGCCTGGCAACGTCGCGAGCAGGCGACGACGCGAGTGAGATTGTACGCACCTACAGCCGGCGCTTCTCGATCGAGGAGACCTTCAGCGACACCAAGGATCTCACCTTCGGCCTCGGTCTGCGTGCAACGCACATCCGGGACGCGGAGCGACGCGACCGAGTCCTTCTTCTCGTAGCAATTGCGCACACCCTTCTGACCTTGCTCGGCGCCGCAAGCGAGGCTTCTGGACTCGACCGCAGGCTGAAGTCAAACACGGTCAAGTGCCGCACGATGTCGCTCTTCAACCAGGGTGCATACTGGTATCGGTGCCTGGCTACTATGCGAGAGGAGTGGCTCACACCCCTGCTGGAAGCCTACGAAGTCATTCTCACGCAGCATGCTTTCCTCGCGGAAATCCTCCTCTTCCGTTCGGCTTCGGAGCCCGACAAATGAGGGGAACGTTCAGGTCTTGGTCCACTTCGCGAGCGAGGCGCCATGGGTCGCCAAAGTTGTAGAGCGAATCGTTGCCGACGCGGCGCAAACCTGACAAGAAGCCTTCGGCTACTGAACGGACGGAGTAACTATGAAGATCGCCTCATTTCAGCGCGCTGGTATCGCTCTTATGCTCATCTCGTGTACCTTAGCCGGCGGTGGCTGTGGTGACAGCGATTCCGAAGAGGTGGAGGACACAACCGGGGGGGATGCCAACGGCGGCACTCCGGGCCCCACCGATGATGCCAGCACCGGAGGCGCGATGCCTCCCGTAGACGGCGGCTCGCAAAACGGCTCCGATGGCGGGTTGGGAGGCGGGGGTGAGTCGACCGGACCTGGGTCTAACGGCATGGCCACAAGCGGACCTACCCAAGTCAATTTCACGATGCCCAATACAGGCACGCCCTCCGGCAACCTCAAGCTAGTTAGCGGATTTGCATACTTCGATCCGCGCGATGGCCTCGGACGCGATGTGGGAATGCTCAAGGTGGTCTTGACAGACTGGAAGGAATCGTCGTGCAACCCGCAGGCAATCTGGGATCTCGGCAAGGACGACGTGACCGGTAAGAATTACTTTTACTGTACGCGGTATCCCGCCAACCAGATGGGGGGCTACGTGTACAGCCCGGCTTACGTGAAGGTGGGGACCCAAAACGGCTTCGACGGAGACGGAGGATCCTGGGGCTGTGAGCTTGAGCTCAGTTCGGGCGACGACGACGGCGGCGAGCAGGTCGTGGGCAAGATCCGGGTCACCGATGGGCGGAGCGGCAAGGCCATGGTCCTTCATGAGATTCCCATACAGGTGAACCATTGCGGAACCATCGACGTGGACGGCAACATCTAGCCTTTGACCGTGGTCCCTGGGTAAGCGCTGCCGCAGCCCGCGATCAAGGACCGTTGTGCGGGCGATGTCTGTGATCTCTCGGCGCACTCGCCTGGGAAAGGAGAGCTAGGGGCGACTCGGATCCCGTCAATCAAATTGACCTACTCGCGGCCTCCTACTCCCGCTTTACATCGATATCCGCCGGCGTATGCTCAAAAGCTGTCATGGAGCCATCCAAGGGGTCGGTGTTGCTCGTCGAGGCCAATCAGGCCGCCTCGTCCCACTT
>CAYNOM010000869.1:0-3007 GCA_964398415.1 uncultured Polyangiales bacterium
GACATCAAGCCCGCCAACGTGCTGCTCGCACGCAGCGCCGACGGTAGCGTGGTGCCCAAGCTCGTCGACTTCGGGATCGCCACCGTGGAAGAGCGCCGCAACATCACAGGTGCGCTCGGTCCCATCGGGACACCTCACTACATGGCGCCCGAGCAGGCGCGCGGGGTGCCTGGGCTCGACCCGCGCAGCGATCAGTACTCGCTCGCCAGCATGCTGTTCGAGTGTGTCACGGGCCGCGAGCCCTTCTCGGGGCCCGACGCAACGTCGGTGATGATCCAGGTGGCGCGTGGTCGCTTTCCGCGCCTGCACGAGGTGACGAACGACCTCCCGGCCGCCCTAGACGACGTGCTCGCGCGCGCGACCGAGCTCGATCCGCGAAGGCGTTTCTCGAGCACGGCGGAGTTTGCTCATGCTCTCTTGCCCTTCGCCAGCGCGCGAACGCGTCGGCTGTGGGTGTCTCGCGACGCGCGGCACGGGGCGTTCAGCGCACAGCTCCTGTCGGGCGTGTGGCGCATGGACGACGATTCGGGTGAGCTCGACGATCCCGGTGCGACCACGAGAATCGTGCGACGCCCGCGGCCACCGAAGTCCAAGCTGCTGTTTCTCGCGGGGGTCGCCGTGCTGGGTCTGTTTGCTGGGCTCTCGGTGGGCGCAGCCCACGGCATGAGCGTGCTCGGCTCAACGAAAGCCGAGCTGTCCACCCCTCTGAGCCCTGCCGCCCACCCCTCCGTCACGGGGCCCGTGCTGCAAAAGCCGCTCGCGGCCTCGGCCCAGCGCATCGTGCACGTAGAGCCGAGCCAAGCCGAGATTCACCTCGATGGCGTGCTCGTCGGTCATGGCGCGTTCGTGGCACCACGTTTCGACGGCGATGAGGTGCACGAGCTGCGCATCTCGGCCGAGGGCTTCATCACGCGCGTCATGCTGTTTCGGGGCGCGCTCGAGGGTGACGCGTTCGAGCTCGAAGCCGCCCATTGAGAACGCCCGTCACCACAGCGCGTAGTCGAGGCCGACCCGCGTGCCGAGGCGCAGGGCGTGCTGCGCGGGCTCGCCGTCCTGGGCCGGAAACAGCTCGTAGCCGAGCCACAGCTCGATCGATGGCATGAAACCGAGCCTGCGCAGGCCCGTGACGCCGCCGCCGAGCGCGATGCGCCCACCCCACGGAGCGAGCCGACCGTTCTCGAGGCGCGAGATGGCCGCGAGCTCGACGTCGTAGATGCGATCGAGGTCGTGCAGGCGCAGCCACGCCGGTACACCGAAACGAAAGGCGCCCGCTGGCGACAGGCTACCGTCGGTCTCCTTCTCGAGCACCGCGTCGCCCCCACCCTCCGCGCCCACGGCCAGCTGCAGCCGCGAAGGGAAGCCATAGCTTGCGAGTAGGCGCGCGCTGCCACCGCCTGCGACCCGCACCGCACCACTGCGAATCAAGAGCGAACCTGCGCCCATGCTCTCCGCGATCAACATGAACCGTCGCGTCGCCGAGTGCAGTCCCTTGAAGTTGGGCTCGGGCTCGACCCAGAACGGACAGTCCTCGGGGAGATGGTGCTCCATCGATTCGAGCAGGCGCAGGGTGCGCTCGAGGTCGAGCAGGTCGTCGAGCTCGTCGATGTCCTCCCCACGTCGGTAGCGCACCTCGGCAGGCCCACCCTCGGAGGCGATGCGGGCCGCGATCCAGTGCCGCAGCTTTCTGCGGTCCTCCTCGTTCACGCGGCAGGCGCTGAGCTCGGTTTGCGCGGCGGCCTCCTCGATCTCAACGCGGTCGACCGTCCAGCCAAGGCGGTTTTCGCCGTGCAGCGCCTTACGTGCGTCGACGTAGAGCGCGCGCTGGGTTGGATCGTGGGGCAGGCTCTGGCATGCGCCCATGGCCATGCACAGGCACGCGACGGCGAGCCGCGCATGCACCGCCCAGCAGGCTACCTTCATTGTCGAGCTCTCCATCCTCGTTGCAGTCCGGCAGGAAGTTGACCGTTTCAGAGCAGGCACGCAAAGGTAGGGGGTCGTGTCATCCGGACAGGTCATCACCCGGCTTCTGCCCTTTGGGCTACTCGTGTTCGCCGTGGTCTGCGTACCGCTCCGGATCCTGAGCGAAGATGGCCTGCCGCGCTACCGCAAGCTGCGCGAACAGCTCACGCGGGTGGAGCAGGAAAACCAGCACCTCTCGCGGCAGATAGCCCAGCGAACCCGCGAAGTGGAGGGCCTGCGCAGCGATCCTGCGGCGGTCGAGCGACTGGCGCGCGACGAGCTCAACATGATTCGCGAGGGCGAGATCGTCTTTCAGTTCGCGCCAGCGACGAACGCGGCTTTTTTGACCAGCGCGCCCGATCTCCGGTAAGCCGGAACTTACGTCCAGTAGTGGCACCTGTCCGAGGCGATGACGACTTTGGTCCAAGCTGCGCTCACGTTGCGTAAGAGTGTCCGCGCCTCCTACGGGCTCTTGTTGGCCTCGGCGTTCGCGGTGCTGTGCGTGTTCGGCGCCTTCAGGCCGCCCGTGTCTCGGCTTTCGATCGAGCACGGGCTCGTCCTCACAGCATGGCTCGCCCTGTTCACCCATCGTGCGCTGCAGCGCTTTCGCGCGGAGGACAAGGGTCGGCTCACGCCGCTCATGGATCTCGAGATGGGCGCCCTGCTGCTTTCGCTCGTGCACGCGATCGTGCAGCTCACGGGCGGTGTCACGGGCGATCTGTATCCGCTCGTGTACGTGCTCATCGCGTTTCTGTCGTCGTTTGCCATCAAGCCCGTCGGCACGATCTTGGTGGTGATCGCGGTGGTCTTCGAGGCCGTGCTCTACTTCGTGACCGAAGGACGCAGAGAGCCGCAGGCGTTCTTTCTCCACGCGACCTTCATCGTGTTCTTCGGGCTGATGAACCTGCTCTTCACGCGAGCGGAGATCGCGCGCGTGCGAGAGAAGTCGAGAAAGAAGCTCGACGAAGACAAGGTCCGGGCGCTCGAAGCCGCGCGTCGCTATCGGTTGATCAGCGTGCCGAGCGAGGCGTCGGTGCGCGACGAAGAG
>CAYNOM010000870.1:0-3007 GCA_964398415.1 uncultured Polyangiales bacterium
GCTGTTCGCGCGCCACGGCAAACAGCACGCGATCGGTGAGGATGCGAAACGCAGGCACCGAGCGCTGGGCGGCTTCGCTGCGACGAAAGCCGCGCAGGGCTTCGACGAGGGCGCTCGGCGCGTCGGGCTCGGGCGCACTCGTGCTGCGTGCGAGACGGGTCTGGGCGCTCGGTCGATCGCTCCGCGGCGTGCGCGTGAGTCGCTCGGGCAGGCTGCGCGCGCGCTCGGGCCGGCAGCGATCGCACAGGCCGCAGGGCTCACCCGAGTCTTCTTCGTCGCCGAAGTGGCGCACGAGCTCCACCATGCGACAACAGTCGGCGTAGACGAAGCGCAGCATGGACGACAGCTGGGCTTCGCGGCTGCGTCGTTGCGCGGGGTAGGCGCGGCGAAACTGGGAGCCTCCGCGCAGCACACGATCGTCGGGATCGATGCTGACCGCGCCATGGATCCAGAGCTTGTCGAGCACGCGCTCGAGCTCCTCGTCGTCGAGGCCGAGGCGCTTGGCCAGGGAACCCTTCCATTGCGGTCCCTGTTCGAGGGCGTCGTAGGCGCGCTCGAGGAGCTTGGGCTCGGGGTAGTCGCGCTCGAAGAAGAACTGATGCATGCGCCGATCTGCGGGCGAGCACAGCATGATGGCGAGCGAGGGCTTTCCGTCGCGCCCTGCGCGTCCGATCTCCTGATAGTAACCCTCGATGGTGGCTGGGCTCGACAGGTGCAGCACCGTGCGCACATCAGACTTGTCGACGCCCATGCCGAAGGCCACCGTGGCCACGATGACGTCGAGCTCCGCGCCGAGAAAGGCGCTCTGCACGCGCTCGCGCGTCGCGGCATCGAGGCCCGCGTGATAGGCCGACACGCGAAAGCGCGACTTGAGCTCGCCCGCCATTTCGTCTGCGGCCTTGCGGGTGGGCGCGTACAGGATGGCGGGCAGGCGGCCCGGCTCCTCGAGCACCTGACGCGCGATCGCAGGCCGCATGCGTGGGGTGGCGTCCACTAGCTCGACTGCGAGGTTGTCGCGCCGAAAGCCGTGGATGGAGCGCACCGCCTCGGGCATGCCGAGCTGCTCCAGGATGTCGCGCTGCACCGCGGGCGTCGCGGTGGCCGTGAGCGCCACGACGGGCGTCTCTGGGCCGCGTGGGAGGCGGTCTTTCAGCATGCGGTAGTCGGGACGGAAGTCGTGTCCCCACTGGGAGATGCAATGGGCCTCGTCGATGGCGATCAAGGTTGGCGGGCGCTTCGCAAGGAGCTCGGCGAAGCCCGGTACGCGGAGTCGCTCGGGCGCGATGAACAGAAAATCGAGCGCGCCGCGCAGGTAGTTGCGACAGGCCTCGCGGGCGTCTTCGCGGCTCATGCCCGAGTGAATGCGGGCCGCCACGAGCCCCTGGGCAGTGAGCTTCTGCGCTTGGTCTTCCATCAGCGCGATCAGGGGGCTCACGACCAGGGTGGTGCCGCCGCGCGCGACTCCGGGCAGCTGATAACACAGGGACTTGCCGGCGCCCGTGGGCATCACGAGCAGCACGTTCTTGCCCTCGACGATCTGCTCGCACACCGCCTTTTGGTGTCGGCGAAAGCTGCCGAACCCGAAACGCTCACGCAGCACGGCATCGAGATCGGGGTTTCTTTGCGTCGGCTTCTGGCGCGGGGGCAGCGCTACCGCCGCGCTCGGCTGGCTCATGAGGCCCCCCACCACCTCGTGCACGTAGGCCTCGATGTCGGCCATGAAGCGATCGAGGGCGTCCCGACCGCGCTCGATCTCGCGTAATCTGCGCTCCCACTCGCCGGTCATGGCGGCGCTCTTCACGTGCGGGTGCACGAGGGCGATCAGGGCCTGCCCCTTGTCCGTGCTGCGCAGCGTCTTTTGCTCGCGCACCACGTAGCCGCGTGCGAGCAACGTTTCGATGATCGCCGCGCGCGTGGCTGGCGTGCCGAGACCACGCTCGCGCATGGCGGAAGACAGCTCCTTGTCGTCGAGGCTGCGACCGGCGGTTTCCATCGCGGTGAGCAACATGGCTTCGCTGAAGTGGGGCGGGGGACGCGTGCGCTTTTCGTCGATGCGCGCTTCTTGAACGAACAGCTCGTCGCCCTCCGACAAGGCCGGGATCTCGGGCTCGGCTTCCGCGGTCGAGGCCTTGCGCGTCTTGACGTCGAGGCGGCGGTGGCCCTCTTCGAGCACGGTGTGGCCCGTGGCGAGATAGGTATCGGCTGCGTGTTCGTCGTCACAGCGCACGTCGACCAGCACTTTGGTCACCGCCCACACGTGGTCGGGCTGCCATGCGGCGAGCAGGCGTCGACAGATCAGGTCGTACAGCTTGTGCTCGTCGCTGCTCGGGCTGAGACGCGAGGGGCGGCCCGTGGGAATGATGGCGTGGTGGTCGGTGACTTGCGTGTCGTCGACGAAGCGCTTGCCGAGGGGCCGGGTGCCGGTGTCGTCGGCGAGCAACGCCGCGTAGGGCCCACGGATCGCCTCCACGATCTCGGGTAAGGTCTGCGCCACGTCGTTCGACAGGTGGCGGCTGTCGGTGCGCGGGTAGCTGATCAGCTTGTGCTCTTCGTAGAGCTTCTGCGCGACCTCGAGCGTGCGCGCGGCCGACAGCCCGTACAGACGACCCGCGTGGCGCTGCAGCTCGGTGAGATCGTAGAGTAGGGGCGGCCGTGCACGCTTCTCTTCGCGCGCGACGCTGCGCACGTGGGGCGTGCCGTGCTGGGCGCGCGCTACCAGGGCCTTGGCCTCTTCGCGATCGGCAGCCAAGCGTGCGGGCTCGTCGAGCGCGTCGGCACGCACGTAGCGGGCTTCGAACGAGGGCGCATCCGTGCGCGGCTCCTGGCTCAGTGACAGGGCCACCTCGAGGTAATCTTCGGGGACGAATTCGCGGATCTGCCGGTCGCGCTCGACGATCAGAGACAGGGTGGGTGTCTGCACGCGACCCACGGAGTAAACGTCGCGCCCCCCATCGCCGTTGCTGCGCGCGGTGAGCTCGAGCTCCACGCCTCTGATCGACGCGTCGTT
>CAYNOM010000871.1:0-3007 GCA_964398415.1 uncultured Polyangiales bacterium
GGGAAGAACTGGAAGCCGAACTCGAGCCCGTCGTTGATGGGGTTTGTGACCATCTGCGCGATGGCCGCCGTAGCCTCGCCCCAGGGCGTGAGCTCACCATTGAGCAGGGCGCCTGCCCAGCCACCGATGCCCCCTTGCATGGAGCCGGAGCCATCGAGCAAGACGTGCAGCGCGCGCGGGCGCGTGGTGACCTTGGTGGTGGCCACGCCGCATACCTCTTCGCCCATGCACTGGGTGCGGGCCTCGACCTGGACCATGCCCGACTGCAGCGCACGGCAGGCGTCGCCGTGGAACTCGACTTCCTCCTCCTTGCCCTCGACGAAGTCCCAGCCTTCCATCTTGGTGCGATCGCGCGGGACGATCTTGTTGTTGACGAGGAAGCTCAGCTTGAAGGCGTTGATCTTACCTTCTTCGACCGCCGGCACCGTGAAGCGACAGGGCTGCACGGCCACGCCGATGGCGTCGATAGCCTTCTTGACGTCGGCAGCGTTGGCGGCGATCAGCGGCTCGGTGATCGTGGTGCCGCCGTAGTTGGTGAGGGCGGCCAGGGCTTCCTCGTTCACGTCTCCGCCCGCGCCGCCCATGCTGTTGTTGGCGGCGTTGGCGTCGAAGCCAATGGGGATGATGCGGATGTGGCGCTTGCGCAGCTCGACCGCCAGCTTCTCGAACGCGAGCAGCTGCTCCTTGCCGGCGCTGTTGTTCACCGAGCCCGGATTCGAGAACAGCGTGCCGAAGCAGGTGTCGACGAAGTCGGAGAACACCACGAGGAAGTTCGCGCTCTCGGGATCGTTGAGCGGCGAGTCGTTCTCGAGGTACCAGTTGAGGCCTGCGAGCACCGGCGAGCGATCGAAGAACTGGTTGCCCGCGCCGGGGGGCGCACCGCCCATGAAGTCGACGATGGCCTGTCCCTGTCCCTTCGCCAAATCGAAGCGTGGATGCTTGACCTCGCCGCACGCGTTCAAGGCCCGCAGGAACCCCCCGAGGTCGTTGCCCTCGGCGTAGAACATGTGCACGCCGAAGTTGAGCTTGGGATTGGCGTTGATGATGTCGGCCATCGCCTGCCGCACGCCCGTCCAGTACATCTCCATCGAGTTGGAGCCGTCGGCCAGGAACATGACGTTCGTCTTCGTGGCGCTGAGCTCGAAGGGCGTCTTGCCGCACTGCTCGGGAGGCTTCGTGTTGCCGTCGCAATACTGACCCATGCACGCGGACGTGGGCGGTAGATCGTTGCCGAACAGATCTTTGTCGGCGACTCCGTCGCCGTTCGTGTCGATCGCGTCGGCGATACCATCGCCATTCGTGTCGACGGCGTAGCCATCGATGACGCCATCCCCGTCGTAGTCGACTGGATCGCCTATCTGGATCGTACCGTTGCCGGTGACGTTGTCGCTGATCACATCGGGGTTGTTGCCCTGGGATGAGCAGCCGACGCTGATGCCGATCGCGAGAGAGGCGAGGGCCTGTGCGTGACGCCGGGAAACCAAGTTAAGTGCAAAGCTCAAGCTCATGTCACGTCGCTCCTCGAGTGCGTGCTTTGTGGGCCGCGTGAGTCGGTGTCTTGCCTTCGGTTCGTCGAAGGGGCCCACGCTTCCTTACGAAGGTGGTGGATAGAAGCCCCCGCGTTTCTGAGCCTCGGTCGGTTCCGAGTGGCTCATCCTTCGATGAACCCAAAGACGGGCTTACTGGCAGATCTTCACCCAGCTACGCCCACCGCGTCCCGCGTTGGTGGCGCCTGTCGGCTCGGCCACGCAGCTCTTGAATGCCTTTGGACAGTCGCTGACGTCGTTGCACGAGAAGACGCCGCTGCCGCCCTGAAAACCGCCCGCGTTGCAGGTGGCTTCGGACATGCACTCGCGCCCTTGCGGACGCTGGATGCCGCTCTGGGGCGGCGGGCCCATCTCGCCGACGTAGAAGCAGCAGTAGGAGTCGCCGCCGCAGTCGTCCTTGCTGTCGCAGGTGCTCACGACTTCTTCCTTCGCCACCTCTTGCGAGAACGCAGGAATGTCGAACGCCGTGCAGTTGGTCTCGGCCTTGACCATGCCGCCTTGCCAGCCCATGTTCGTGAAGGTCTCGCAGCAGGCGTAGTTGGCGCTGATGTCGATCTCCGTGACCGAGCCACCGCAGTTGACTTCGGCGCTGCTCGTCACCACGACCGGCCCGGAGCCGCCGCCGTTGTTGTCGTCCGTGCCGCTGTCCTGGCCGAGAAAGATGTCGTCGTCGTCCGGCCCGTTCGTACCGCCGTTGGTCATCGGAGGCGTGACGCCCGTGTTGCCGCCGCCGCTCGCGCCCCCGTTGCTGCCGTTCGGTTTTGCCGGCAAGGCCGCGTCACCGAGGCCGTCGTTGTTGGTGTCGACCGCGTCTGCGACGCCATCGTTGTTCGTGTCGATGGCGTAGCCGTCGGTGCGCCCATCGCCGTTCAGGTCGACCGGATCGCCGATCGAGTAGCCGGCGCCCGCGCCAAATGCGCCGCTCATCGTGCCGTCGCCCGAGCCTGAGTCGCCGCAGCCTGCGGCCGAGAACATCAGGAGCACACCAAGAAAGGGCCTGTGTCGCATGTTCAGTCTCTCCGAAAGGCCGGGGCGGAGGCTCGGAAGCTACCGCTCCGTAAACTAGTTCAAGACGTTCCCGTGTAACATCGGGCCGAGTGTGCGGTCAACGACGTTCGAGGCACGTGCAGGCGCCTGCCCACCAGCAAAAATAGGGGGGTTGATGAGCGGGAACGCACCGTCGCGTTGCGCGAAGGCAGCGGCGTTGGCCCGTTCGGGCTAGTCGGCTCGGGCGGCGCGCGCGCAGACGCGGGACTAGAGTTCGATGATGCCTGCCCGTTTGCTCATCCTGCTCGCTAGCGTCGTCGTCACCGGCTGTGCGGGGGAGGCACACGGCGACGCGAAGGCAGAGGTCGTGGCATCCGTACCAACGCTTCCCGATCTCGAGAGCGTCGACGAGGCCGCATCGGCCCATCCGAGCTTCGAGCGCTACTGGTACCGCGGCAAGGCCGAGCTGAGCC
>CAYNOM010000872.1:0-2997 GCA_964398415.1 uncultured Polyangiales bacterium
GGTCATTGTCGCGTCGCCGTACAGCGTCGCGCTGAAGAAGCCCCCGAGCCCATCGAGCCGTCCCTCCCGTGCGATGGTGAGATCCAGCTCTGCAGTGATGTGCGGGCTGACCTCGGCGCGAAAATCGAGCAGAGCAACCTGCCGGCTCTCGGCCAAGAGGTGCGCGCGTTCGAGTCGCGTCGTCTGTAGCGTGTTCGTGAAGCAGGTTGCGGTCGGTGAGAGATCGACGCCGGCGACCTTCGTGTGCAAGCGCCTGAGGCACGCGTGAGCGGTGTCGTTCTGCACGGGGACGAGCGAGAGCCCCACCCGCTCCGGCAGCATGCGTCCGCCTGCTGTGAGGTGTCGACGTCGCACGTCGTTGCAGGCGCGGATCAGGCCCGCTTGGTAGCCAAAGAAGCCAATCTGGTCGCACACCATCGCGTCAACGCGCTCGGGGAGCGTGATGTCGTGGGACCAACCGCGGATGAAGGTCACCCGATCGTCAAAGCCATTCTGACGATAGACCTCGCGCGCGACCGCGATCTCGCGTCGCGCTTCGACTGCGAACACGTGCGCCGCACCAGCCTGGCACGCAAGAACACCCAGAACTCCCGTGCCTGATCCGAGGTCGAGAACTCGATCTCCGGGACGTACCGCGAGCCGAATCGCGCGCTCCAGGACCGCGTTGCGGCGTTCGTCGCTGAGGTAGCCTAGGTGTTCGAGCAGCCAGCTCTCGTCCATCGTGAAATGTCTGCCGCGCGTCAGGGGAACGGTGGCGTCATGCCAGATTGTCCATCGAGTGAGCCGTTGGGAGACTGGCCCCGCGTCAGGTCGGCAATGTCCCCCAGTTGGCGCAAGGCCGGCCGCGCATAGCCCCGCCTTGCGCTCTTCTTCGGCTCAGGACCGTCGTGCTCAGCTGCGCGCGATTCACCCATCCGCTTCCCCCTTAGGGGCAAGCTACCTAAGGGATCTGTCCGTTGCAACATGCATCGCGCGATTGATGGGCGTCGTCGAAGCATAGGTCGATGCCGACCAACATCCACCGCTCCCAGGTCGGTGCAGGGCGCTTTGCGAACCCATTCCCTCCAATCCAGCCGCGCGAGAAAGCTGCGTGAGGCTCTCTCGCGGTGGCGGATCCGAGGGCCTCCTGTAGCGCATAGCCGAAAGTGGCCTTGTCTGTTCGCGCCAAGACGGCCTGCGGGAGGATGTTGCGAAGCGAATCGCGGAGCACCACCTTGCGCAGCAGACCGGCTCGCCGCTGCGACTCGGGCAAGGCTAGGGCGAAGGCTGCGAGACGCACGTCGCGAAAGGGATGGCGAGGCTCGACACCGTAGAGCGCCATGATCCGTTCCTGGCTCTCGGCGGCGTGCGTGCCCCAGGGCAAGAGTCCGCAGGCGAGCACGGCGCTCTGAGCTGCGTCGGAAGCGTTGAAGGGCGGGGCTTCGCGCAGGCGTCCCTCGTCGACCAGGCGCTCGGCCAGACGTTCGCTCAGCCACGGTGCTCTACGCCGTATGGCGCGTCTTGCGAGCGCCGTTTGCACGCTGGGATGGCGTGCGAGCCCGCGCCTTGCGAGGTTCAGGAGGCGATGGCGAGAGGCCTTCAGCCCGGCGTCGAAGGGGGCGAGCACATCCCCGCTTCGCACCGACATCGCATCGTGCGTACACGTGTCTGCACCCTGCAACCAGTCGTCGCCACCTACGCCCGTGAGCATCACATGCACGCCACGCTGAGCGGCCAAGCGATAGAGGGCGATGGCGTTGGCGCCATTGGGGTGGCCCGCGAAGTCTTGAAACCGGCGGGTGAGAGTCGTGAACAGTGCAAGGGTCTGCGGCTCGGGGGGCACGCGATGTGACCTGAGGCCGCGGCCTTGGAGCACGGCGTCTATGTATGGTGTTTCGTCGCAGGCGAGGCCCGGGAACACCATCGAGAATGTCTCGATGTGCGGGTGGCGCGTCGGCCCGCTGCGCGAAAGCATGTCGGCGACGCACACCACAGACGAGCTATCGAGCCCGCCGCTCAGCTCGATCCCCGCTGCCGTCGTGGCGCGCAGCCGGGCGCGCACCGATTCGAAGAACAGCTCTCGACAATGCTCGGCATACTCGCGAGCGTCGCGGTAGCGCAGGCGAAACTCCGGATCGAACGAGAAGTAGCGAAAGATGCGCAGGCTGTCTCGGGTCACGAGCAGCGCGTGCGCCGGCGGCAGGCGCTGGATGTCGCGATACAGCGTTTCGCCCTCGCTGCGGATGTCGCACACGAGGTATTCCGCCACCATGCCTTCGTTGGGCGCGCGTGTGATCTGCGGATGCTCGAGGAGCTGACGGATCTCGGTGGCGCAGGCGAACGTGCGCGGGCTCGCGTGGTACACGAAGGGCTTTGCGCCAAATACATCGCGCGCGCAGAGCAGCGCTTGCCTTCGCTCGTCCCAGATTGCGAACGCGAAGTCTCCGATCAGATGCGCGGGCGTGGCACTGCCCCAGCGTTTGTAGGCTTGGAGTAGGATCTCTGCATCGGCGCTCGTGGGCTCCACGCCCAGGGCTCGGCACAGCGCGTCGCGGTTGTCGAGCCGGCCGTCGAGCACGAGCAGTAGGCCCGCCTCTGGGTCGTGGAGGGGAGCGACGCAGCCCGCGCTCTCTGGCGTGGTGTGCAGGGCCAAGAAACCCAGGCCCACGTGGTCGCGGACGAGCACGCCCCGTCCATCGGGCCCGCGATGGGGGACGACGTCGAGCATCGCATCGAGCAGGCCTGCCGGTATGGGCCGGCCGTCGCGCTGAAACAGGGCCGAGAGCCCGCTCATACCGCTACCTCGCGGCGCTTCCTGTCACCTCGATGAGACCGCGCACGCGCAGATCGTCGAGGAGGGCTTCCACGTCCTCCCGCAGCACGCGTTCTTCGACGTCGTACTCTTCGAGCAGGGTCGCCACGATCACATCCTGGGTGGCCCCGGCGGCAAGGAGCGCCCATACACGTGCCCCCACACCATCAAGGCTGAAGTACCCGCCCCCGGCCAGGTCGAAGAGG
>CAYNOM010000873.1:0-2995 GCA_964398415.1 uncultured Polyangiales bacterium
GGCCAGGGGTGGTCGTCGCGCTGTTGGAAGCGGGCGCCTCCCAGTCGGCAGTCACCCGCGACGGCCGCACCCCCATCGACGTGGCGCGAGCTCGAAACAATGTCGACGTGGTCGCGCTGCTCGAGCGTGCCGGCCTGAAGGCATCCAAGCGCCACCCTTGAGAAGGGTTTACGCGCAGGCAACTTGAGCTCAGCGCGAACGCTCGTGAAGGGATCGCCTTCAAAAACGCCGCTCCAGCCCGCAGGCCAGCCTCGAGTCGCTCGTAGGCGCGCTCGTACCGTAGCGGGCACGTTTTACTGCAGTCGCGAAGCCCAAACGTCGTTGTCCTGCCGCCAGACGAGGGTGGCGCCGCCGCGCGTTGCAGCGAGCGCAAGCTCCGATACGAAGATCGGGGCACCACCCTCGGGCGTGACCGCTGCGCGCTGGTTCCAGCCCTCGGGGAACAGAATGTTGGACCAGATCAGCAAGTCCGAGTCGGTGTCATCGAAGTTCGTGCGCTCATGCCATACCGCTACGCTGATTCCTTCTGAATTCACGACCAGTCGTTCGGGCGGGTATTTCGGATAGCTGGTGCTCGCCGTAGGGGCGCTGATGACCTCGGCGGGTGTCCACGTGCCATCGGTCAGTAAGCGCCGCGAGCGTACGGGTTCATCTTTGGTGGGATCCCGCCAGATGACGACCGGGCTCGCATCCGCCCCGGCTGCGAGATCGTACCCCCCGATGTCGCCCACGAGCTCCGAAGCCACGGTCCATCCCGCGGCATCAGACCACTGGCTGGCACGGAGAGACCCCTTCGGTTCACCGAAACCGAACTGCAGCCATGCGACGATCGGCGATCCGTCGGCTCCGAGCGCCAACTTGAGCGGATTGACGCTGTCCGATATCTTGGGGTTCGGCACCTCGACGGGCTCACCCCAGGACGCTCCGTCGGTGCTGCTGACGCGCGTGAACACGAGTTGCCCACCGCCGGTCCCCACGAGCACAGCGCTGCCGTCTTCGCGAACGGCAACCTTGGCTCCGTCCGCCGATGGCGGCGAAGCCAGCAGCTTGGCTGGATCCCAGCCGGTGGTCGGCATATAGCGCGCGATCCACAACTCCGGCACGGCAGCGGTCGGTCCGTTCACTACACTGAGGGCGGCGACCATCGCGCCGTGACTGTTCATGCTGGCGTCCACGACCTTACCATTGCGGTCATAAACACGGGCGGCAGCCTGCCATTCTCCACTCGGGGTACGGCGTCGAAACCAGCTCTCGTAGTAGTCAGGGGCTCCCATGGGCGCCGGCTTGGTCACAGACCAGGTCACCATTACATTGCCGTTGGCGTCGGCCCTCACGAACACGCTCGTAGGGACAAGCGTCAGCGGCTCCATGATGGTGGTGAGCTGAACGGGATCGCCCCAGGTGCTCGCTCCGTCGAGTACGGCGCTCCACAGGTTCGCGGATTGCTCCCAAACCGAAATCGCGCCCTCGCCGAGTGCCACCACCTGGGGATTTCGCGCTGACTCCAGCAGGCGGTCGACACGAGTGGGAGCGGACCAGCTGAGTGCAGCGCACGTCTTAGCATCCGCGGCGAGCTTGAAACCGGGACGGCAAGAGCATCGGACCGCGTCGTTGCTGCTCATGCAGAGCTCTGCGCATCCACCGTTGTTGGTGCGGCATGGGTCGGTCTTACTACATACATTCCCGTCCAGCTCAGAGCCCGCGTCACACGCGATAGTCCCACCCTCGTCGAGCATCCCTCCCTCGCCGAGCATCGGAGGGAGGCCGCTGTCGACGGGGCCTGCACGGTCTTTGGAACTGAAGTCCAAGCCGCAGGCGACGAGCAGTGCACAGGTCGACAACGTGCCAAGCTCAAGGGCAAAAAATCGAAGTTTCATGCGTGGATTCTAGTCTGGCGAGCTTCCGTTCGGCCATCACATTTGGGTGCAGCTCAGCCCAGATGCAGGGGTCACGCGTGAGCTGGCGCGCTTGTGGTCTGGCATCGCGCAAAGCTGCATCGCGACTGTCACGTCGTGTTCCGCGGCGCGATGTACTCCAACGGACGCTCAACGACGGACGCTCAACGACGGTCCTCGATTGTTGCACTTGCGGGGGTGTGCAACGGACGCTCAACGACGGTCCTCGATTGTTGCACTTGCGGGGGTGTGGATCACGCTCGGAGCAAAGTTGCGAGCGCCGCAGGCCGTGCCGCGCCAGACCGTCGTCGTATGCCCGCGGTCGTCGTATGCCCGCGCTTCGAGGGCGAAGACCTGGCGGCGACAGCGCTCTTCGATGAAATGCACCTTGGGGTGCTTGGGAGCCGCGACGGTGCCTTCGGGATTGCGTTGCCAAGGCGGTCCCGCTAGTCCTGGAGACGAGGCGCAGCGAGCCTCCCCAATCGCTGCGCTGCCGCCTTACACCTCGGCAGGCCATGGCCCGCGCGAGGGTGTGCAATCGCTGCGGCTGGCACGCCTTGAGTCCGGAGAGCCCCATGCGTCTACGCTACCTACTCACCTGTCTGTTGATTGGCGCAAGCCTGCCCGTTGGCTTGGCGCGAGCCGATGCCTTCGAAGACGAGCTGCTCAGCGAAGCACGCGCGCTGAGTCCCGCACTCGAGAGCGCCATGCGTGACGGCAAGGCCGCGAGCGACGCCTACGACCTCGACGCCGCCCACCGTCACTACACGCATGCGGTCGAGCTCGCGCCCAACTTTGCGCACGCCCTACGAAGGCTGTGCGGGATCGAGAGCGCGCGTGAGGAGCACGAGCTCGCCACTCAGCACTGTCGCGCAGCCGTGGCCGCCGACGGCTCGCCCCGCAACCTCGCGGCGCTCGCCGCGACCCTTGCCGCGACCAAGGAGGCACAGAAGCTCGCCGAGGCCGACGCGCTGCTCGAAGCGGCGCGTGCCGAGGCGCCCGATCTCGACGCCGTCTACGGGGCGATGTTCGAGCTGGCCTTGGCCCACGACGACATGACGATGTTGGAGCGCGCGCAGGGCGAGCTCGCACGCACCTCC
>CAYNOM010000874.1:0-2121 GCA_964398415.1 uncultured Polyangiales bacterium
ACCGGATTCCGAGATTCCGAGGACCGTCCCCTAACGCCCCAGCACGCGGCGTTGTGCAAAAATCGCCGAGATTTCCTGTGAAAAGCTAGCGGCCTGTCATGCTTGACCCTACTAGGGGCGCATGCTACATGGCCGCGCGCTCTCGCCCGGAGGCGTGCGGTGCCTAGCTCGCGACGTGGCAGGCAAATAAAAACCTTCGCGCGCGTGAGTGCGCTGGGTATCGAGCTCGCGCTCTCCGTGGTGATCGGCCTGCTCGGTGGCCGATTCCTCGACCAAAAGCTCTCGACCGAACCGTACCTGACCATCCTCGGCCTGCTGCTCGGCGTGACCGCCGGATTCAAGAGCCTGTACCAGACCGCCAAGAAGGCGACCCAGCAGCAAGCCCAAGACGCCGATTCCCAGGACCCACCCCGCGATGACTAAAGCGGCTCTCGATCGCCTGACCTACTACGTGCTCGCCCTCGGCGCGTGCGTAGTTGCGGGCGCGTACGCCGCGGAAGGCTCGCACTTCGCGCTCAGCACCGGCGTCGGCGTCATCCTCGGCCTCGCCAACTGGTACGTGCTGCGCTTCATCGTCGGCCGCCTGCTCTCGGGCAACCAGAAGAGCCAGCTCGGCGGCGCCGCGATCCTGATCTTCAAGATGGGCGCGCTCATGGCCGCGCTGTTCTTCCTGCTTCGCAGCGAGCTCGTGGCTCCGGTCCCGTTCACGATCGGCGTGACCACCTTGGTCGTCGGCGTGATCGCGGGCTCTCTCTTTCACTCGTTAACTGCCGCAGTGGGACCGAGTGAGGCGACGGCCTCAGCGGGTGCCGCTGCGGAAAGTGAGCGCTGATCATGCCGCACGGAGAATCCTGGTTCAGCCTGCTGCCCTTCCACGAACGCTTCGTCCACTTCGCGGCGAGCTTCGGGAAGCCCTTCAACGACGAAGGCCTCACCTGGTACGCGCACCAGCACCCGGGCGTGCAGCACATCTATGCTGCGCTGCTCGTGCTCACGCTGATTGCGATCGTCTCGGTGATCACCGACACGTCGATTCGCAATGCGGGCAAGGACATCCTGCCGGCGGGCAAGCTCACCGTCCGCAACTTCGTCGAGCTTCTGGTCGGCAGCGCCTACGGCATGATGAGCGACATCATGGGCAAGAAGGCGGCTCGTTACTTCTTGCCGCTGATCGGTACCTGCGCGTTCTTCATCTTGTTCTCGAACGCGCTCGGCCTTTTGCCCGGCTTCTTGCCCGCGACCGACAACTTCAACACCACGCTCGGTGCAGGCATCGTGATCTTCTTCGCGACGCACATCTACGGTCTCAAAGAGAACGGGATGGGGCACGTCAAGCACCTGTTTGGCCCGTGGCTCGGGCCGCTCGGCTTGCCGCTGAACATGTTGATGTTCTTGATCGAGTTGATCAGCCACGTCGCCCGCCCGGTGTCGCTCGGCATTCGTCTCATGGCGAACATGACCGCCGACCACATGGTGCTGACGATCTTCCTCGGGCTGTTGCCTGCCTTCCTGTGGTTCATCCCGATCCCGCTGCCGATGTACCTGCTCGGCACGATCGTGGTCGTCGTGCAGACGCTCGTGTTCTGCCTGCTGTCCACGGTCTACATCGCGATGGCGATCGAGCACGCCGAGCACTGATTGCGTTCCGCGGGCCGCTGCCCGCTCGAGCTCGTTCATCGGGCTATGCCCGTTGCGAAGATGACCCCCGCCGGGGCTGAGGAGACTCCAAATGAAGAAGATGTGGCTTCGACTCTCGACCGTGATGACGACCCTTTTGGTGGCTTCGTCCGCCTTTGCTCAGGATCTGGCAGCCTCCAACGAGCAAGACGTGGGCAAGTTCGCCGCCCTCGCGGCCGGCTTCGGCATCGCGATCGCCGCCGCGGGCTGCGGTCTCGGCCAGGGCCGGGCGGGCGTTGCGGCCCTCGAGGGCATCGCGCGCAACCCGAACGCAGCGGACAAGCTGTTCACGCCCATGATTCTCGTGCTCGCGCTGATCGAGTCGCTCGCGATCTACGCGCTCGTCATCGCGATCATGCTCCTCGGCAAGATCCCCGGCTGAGGCCGTGTCGCGCGACGCACAGCCGTCCTGTCATCTCGGTCGCCCGCCACCGCTCGATCCGC
>CAYNOM010000874.1:2131-2994 GCA_964398415.1 uncultured Polyangiales bacterium
CGGCGGGCTGCGTCGCGCGCGACACACCTCCGCTCGTGGTCTCGCCTCGGCGCAGCGTTTGCTGGCCGCTCGCGCGTGTCGGTGGTAGCCTTCATGCTACTGCTGGCCGCGCGACGCGCCGTCAGCTGCAGCGATGCCCGAACGCCGTAGTCACAAGCGGATCGCCGCGCAGCTCAAGGTGTGGTGCGAAGGTGAGGAGCTCACCGTGCTCGCATCCGCAACCAATCTGAGCCGCGCTGGCTTGTTCCTGTGCATCAGCCACCCCTTCGACCCTGGCTGTCGCTTGCGGCTCAGCATCGACGAGCTCGGCCTCGTGGCCGAGGCCGAGGTGCGCTGGAAGCGCGTGACGCGCGAGGTGGCGTGCTGCGGCAATGGGCTGCATCTCCTTCAGATCGAACGCGGCCTGCCGGCGCTGGAGCGCTATTTGGAGCAGAACAGCTCGCGTTCGGGCGAGCACCGGCTGCGTCTGCCCAGCGATCCGCCGCCACCCGAGTGAGGCACGCCTGTCACCTTGCGCCCCTGGCGCTGGGGCCTAGGTGACCACATACTTCGCAGGCAACGCATGTCCTCCCCCGAGCCTGAAGAGCCCGCCCGCCCCGTTACGATCGACACGCCCGCCGGGGACGACCGCGGCGGCGGCCTGCCGGCCTTGGCCAAGGTCGGCGTCGTGTTCGGCATGCTCGGCGGCGCAATCGCGCTGCTCTGGTTCAGCACCACGGCCGAGGACGCCTTCGTCTACTCGAAGCTCGTGCACGAGGTGATGGGCGACCGCGGCGGCTTCGAAGGCCGCGAGCTGCGCGTCGAGGGCGATCTCAAGCAGGGCTCGATCCTGTTCCAGGAGAGCCCGTGCGAGTGGCGCTTCG
>CAYNOM010000875.1:0-2992 GCA_964398415.1 uncultured Polyangiales bacterium
AAGTAAGGGAGAGCGCATGATCGAGCTCAACGCAGAGTGGTCGCAGCTGATGAAGGCCTACAGCGACGACCACCAAGACCCACGCAACCAGCTCTGCCACAGCATCGGCATCCCGCTGATCGCGGGGTCGATCCCGGTGGGCGCGACGATCCTGGGGCTGCCCCTCGCGGTGGGCATGTTCAGCGTGGGCTGGACGTTTCAGTTCGTCGGCCACGCCTTCGAGGGTAAGAAGCCCTCCTTCGTCGACGACAAGCGGCAGCTTCTGTGCGGCGTGATGTGGTGGACGCGCAAGATGGGGCTCGACCTCGTGCGTACCGAGGACGAGCTCACCTCCTTCGCGTGAGTGCGAAGGCGAAATAGCCGAGCCCTGCCGCGGCGAGCGACCACAAATACGCGAGGTCGCTCTCGAGCACGTAGGCGCCCACGACCCAGCTCAGCGCTCCGGCCCCGAGTGCGGCGTAGGCCGATGCTGGGCCGCCACGCGTGAGGCCGAGCGCACACAGGCCGCTGACACAGATGCCCGCGCTGCCGAAGGCGGAGGCTTGTTCGACGAGGCCATGCACGCTGTCGGCCGCGTGCGCGAGCCCAAAGGCACACACGCCCAGCGCGAACACGCTGAGGCGTGCCAGCTTCACTTTCTGGGCGTCGTTCGTGTCGCGGATGAAGATGGGAGCGAGGTTGTGCGAGACGAGCGAGCCGCACACGAGCAGCGCGCTGTCGACTGTCGACAGGATCGCGGAGACCAGGGCTCCCGCGAAGATCACGAAGCCGAGCTCGTGAAGGTGCAAGCGAGCCAGCGTGGCGAGCACCTGCTCGGGGTCGAGACCGGGCAAGCGCGCGTGGGCGATGGCACCGAGCGCCACTGGGATCGTCCCCACCACGAGATAGAGCAGCGCGGCGATCAGCGCGCCATTTTTGGCCACTCGCTCGCTCCGCGCGGCGAGGGAGCGCGAGGCCAGCTCCTGTGCAAACAGCGAGCCCAAGACCGGGATGGCCCAGTCGTTGAGGGTCACGAGCGCGCTCTGCGGCGTGCGTTCGGCTGCGGCCGAGGGCGTGCGCAAGAGCGATAGCGTGGCGTCGACTCCACCCACGTCGGACACCACCACCACGAACAACACCAAGAGACCGCCTACGAGCACCGCGCCCTGGATCAGATCGGTGTAGGCGTCTGCGAGCAGACCCCCAAAGATCGTGTAGGCCATGGTGACCGACGCCGCGATGGCGATGCCCGAGCCTTCGTCGAGCTGCCCGCTCGAGGCGAGCACCTGCCCGAAGGCGCGGATCTGTGCCGCCGCCCAGAGTAGCGAGCCTGGGATCAACATCAGCGCGACCGTGCGCTCGACGCCCGGCGAAAAGCGCTGGCGAAATAGATCGGCCAGGGTCGTGAGCCCGCGCCGATACAGGGGCGCCGCGAGGAGCAACCCGAACAAGAGCATGCACAGCCCGTAGCCGAAGGGATCACTCGAGACGGACGAGAGCCCATGCTGGTACACCTCACCGGCGGCGCCGACGCAGGTCTCGGCGCCAAACCAGGTGGCGAACATGGACGTCGTCGCCATCACCGGGCCGAGGCGACGCCCCGCGAGCAGGTAGTCGTCCTCGGTGCGGATGCGTCGCGAGACCCAGGCTCCGATCAGGAGCTGCAAGCCCACATACCCGAGCAGGGCAGCGAAGACGGTCACAGCTGCCCCGCGCTACTCGACGGTGGCGGCTTCGCTGCGTCGCACGCGCGTCACGGGGACGTCGGGCGTCGTGGGCTGTGCGGAGAGCACCTCGGCGTTCGTGCGCCCCGAGGGTAGGTAGGTGTGGCCTGCACGGGGGATGCGCGGAAACGACTTTCGATGCACCACGCGAAAGCCCTGCTTTTCGGCGTGCGCGAGGATGCGCTCGAACTGATGGCTCACTTCTGCGCCGGCCTTCTGCGTGACCTCGTCTTCCGTGGGCAGATCGAAGTCGTTGGCACCGAAGGCCAGGCCATCGAGCGCGCCCTCGTTCTTCGTCAGCACGCTGGTGCGGATGTGCACGAAGTTGTCGAGGTAGATGCGCGACACGGCGAGCCAGCGCAGGTACTCCTCGTCGCTGATCTCGTTCCCCCCGAGGTCGTTGGCAAAGGCCTTGTATGTCCAGCACAGAAAGCTCGCGAGCGCGCCCTGCGTCTCGTCTTGAAAGGCGCGCAGGCCCTCGAGGTGATTGAGACGCTCGTGCAACGGTTCGCCGAAGCCGATGACCATGGTGGCGGTGCTGCCGATCCCGGCGTCGAGGATGGCGCGCTGTGCTTTGTAGAAGTCGGCCACCCTGTACTTGCCGGGGCTGTGGCGCTTGCGGAAGGCCTCGTCGAGCACCTCCGCGCCGCCGCCCGTGACCCAGCGCGTGCCCACCTCACGCAGGATGCGCGCGCCCTCGTCGTAGGAGATCTTGCTGACCTTGCAGGCGAACATGAACTCGGCGACCGTCATCTCGAAGAAGTCGAGCTCGGGATACTTCACGTGGATCTTGCCGAACAGCTCGGCGTAGTGCTCGATGCGCAGCTCCGGATGAAAGCCGCCGTTGAAGCCCACGAGCGTGCCCCCGAGGGCGCGCAGGGCATCGACGCGCGCGCACACTTGCTCGAAGCTCAAGAGGTAGGTGTCGGGCGCCTCGGGCAAGCGGTAGAACGAGCAGTAGTCGCACTTGGCGACGCACACGTTCGTGTAGTTGACGATCGCCATGATCAGAAACGTGGCTTCGTTCGGCGTGTGAAAGCGCGCGCGCACCGTGCTCGCGAGACGCGACAGGTCGTCGAGGGGCGCATGCTCGAACAGAAAGGCGGCCTCATCACGATCGATGCGCACGTTGCGCGCGATCTTGTCTTCGATGCTCGCGAGCATGGGCGGGTCTCCTCAACGCGGTGGTGGTGTTAGCTAGCACGTGGGTCGGGGGGCTGCCCCAAGGACCGAGGACGCGCCGCCCGGGGTCGTGCGCTCGAGGAGATTCTTCGCGATCACGGTGGGTT
>CAYNOM010000876.1:0-2991 GCA_964398415.1 uncultured Polyangiales bacterium
TTCCATACGCGCCGTGAAGCGCCGCCTGCGCGCGAACGTCGTCGGCTTCCTCGGCAAGACGCCGGCCTTCCTCGAAGCAATCCGTGGCCTCGGCGATCGGCGTGCCGAGTCGCCAGGCGAAGTTGAGGTAACCGACGCATGCCGTCACGCGAAGCTGTACCGTCTCGCTCGTATGCGGGAGCGGTCGCAGCAAGCGGCGCACGCGATCCCAATGCCTCTTGGCCTCCGCAGCATTCGTGATGCCGGACCACTGGGCCGCACGTCTGCTCCAGAGCGCGGCTTGCCAGAGCTCGCCCGCATTCTCCCAATGATGCGCGAGCAGCGCCGAATTCTCTTCGAGCTTGTCGACATGAACACTGGTGATCGCGCGCGCGACGGCCGCATGAAGGCGCGCCCGCCGCTCTCGCAGCAATGTGTCATAGGCTACTTGCTGCGTCAGCGGGTGCTTGAAGGAGTACTCCGTCACCGGATGGACAGCCCGTTCGTAGACGAACTCCGCCTGGCCAAGGTTGCGAAGCGTGGCGGCGAGCAGTGCCGGGGCTCCGAGCTGCGGCGCGACCTCCTCCAGATGTTCGATCCCCGTGGTCAGTCGGTAGTCGCCGCGGCTACCCTCGAGATGTCCAGACTCGATGAGCGATTGCACGACCTCCTCGGCGAAGAAGGGGTTGCCGCCGGTTCGGGCATGAATGGGAGCCGCCAAGGCATGAATGCCCGGATCCATGCCGAGGAGATCGGCGAGCAGCTCTGCGATGGTCGCAAGGCCGAGGGGAGCGAGGGGGATCTGCCTGTACCAGGACTTCTGCATCCACTCCGCGCGATACTCCGGTCGGAAGTTGAGCAGCAGCAGGCTGTGCGTGCCCTCGCGCGCCTCGGCCATGTGTTCGAGGAACTCAGCGCTCGCCGGATCGAGCCAGTGCAGGTCTTCGATCACCGTCACGATCGGCTGCTCCGCGCTCGCGCTGCGGATGATCGCGCGAATGACTCCGATCAGTTGACGCTGACGGATCTCGGGGTCGACCCGGGGGCCAGGGCCCTGCGGATCCCCGATGGCGAGGAAGTCGTGGACCAGCGGCAGCGTCCCGGCAAGGGCTCGATCGAGTCCAAGAAGGTGCTCCGAGACTTTCTGCCGCGCGCGGAGGTTATCGTCGTCGGGCGCGATACCGAAGTAGGCACGAAAAAGCTCGAGAATCGGCAGAAAGGGAACGTTCTTTCCGTGCGCGACGGCGCGCGCTTCGTATACGCGCATGCCTTGCTCGCGGCAGCGTTGGAGGAACTCGAAACACAGCCGGCTCTTGCCTGTGCCCGCTTCCGCCACCACGCCGACCACCTGGCCGTTTCCCGCGGCGGTCTGCTCCACGGCATCGTCGAGGGCACGCAGGTCCGCGACACGCCCGACGAAGCGGGAAAGGCCGTGGGCACGCGCAACATCGAACCTCGTGCGCAGCGTTCCGGCGCCCTCAAGCTCGTGCACGCGCAGGGGCGTGGTCACGCCCTTGACGGTGAACTCTCCGAGATCGCGCAAACGGAAGTAGCCCGCGACAAGGCGCGCCGTATGATCCGTGAGATAGACGCGATCGGCTCCCGCCAGTTGTTCCATACGGGACGCGAGGCCGACCGTGTGGCCCTGGGCCGTGTATTCCATCCGCAGGCTGTCGCCGATCTTCCCGATCGTGCCGACCACGACTTCCCCGGTGTGAATGCCCATGCGCACCGCGAAACTGAGTCCACGCGTGCGCTTCATTTCCTCGACGTGGCGTTGCAGGCGTTCCTGCAGATACAGCGCTGCGTGACACGCGCGCTGCGCATGGTCCTCGTGGGCGAGCGGCGCGCCGAACAGCGCCATGATCCCGTCGCCCGTGAATTTGTCGACGAAGCCCTCGAACCGCTCCACCCCCTCCGTGAGAAGGTGAAAGAAGTGCCCCATGATCCCTGACCACTCCTCGGGATCGAGTCGCTCGGCGAGTTCCATCGAGCCCTTGACGTCGGCAAACAGTACCGTGACCTGTTTGCGCTCACCTTCGACGGCGACGCGGGAGGCCAGGATCTTTTCTGTCCGCGTATTCGCCGGGGCGGGTACCGCCTGCGCAGCGGTGGCCGGCGCCGGCCGGACTTCCAGCGCCGAGCCGCAATCTCCACAGAATTTCTCACCGGGCTGGTTGATCGCGTTGCACGATGCACAAGGTACCGGAAGAGCCGCGCCGCACTCCGCGCAGAAGCGTCGGTCGGCGCGGTTGTCGTGGCTACAGAATGGGCAGTGCATCTTGATTGTTCTCGTGGGCAACCGACATCTCTGGGGAAGCGTTTCGCGGTTAGCCGCTACGGGGATTCGACGTTTCCCGGAGCGATGTTCGAGGTATGAGCCTCACGGCTCGCGCTCGAGCCCAAGGAACAACTCCAAGCCTTGGTCAATGGCCTCGAGTTCCTCTCTCGTGACACGATCAAACATCCGGCGGATCCGGCGCTTGTCGATGGTACGCAGGTGATCGATGAGCGCGTACGAGAGCTTCGTGAGGCCGCTTCGGCCGGGCGACAGCATGGGGTAGAGCGCCCCTTCGCCAGGTTTTCCGGTGACGGGTACGACCGCGATGAGCGGGAAACGCTGGTCACTGTTCACGGCGGGGTCGCTCACCGCAATGCACGGTCGAATCCCGCGCTGCTCATGCCCGACCGTCGGATCGAGTTCGACGAGCACCACCGTTCCGCGATCGACCCTCACTCGGTCTCCTCGACCCAGCCCTCGCCCGGCTCCCACCGCACCGGCCTGCCGCCCGACGCATCGACCAGGTCCGCCTCCGGTATGCAGACAAGTATGATCATGCCGCCGCTTCGACAAGCGTACCCCGCCAGAATGGGGCCGGAACACTTCGGATAACGGACAAGAGGCTCCACTCTATGAGTACCGAGAGTTCAAATACCTACCTGCCCGCCACCTAGTCCTCCCCTGCACTCCCGCCCTGATCTTGGGCCGTCGGAATCGCCGAAATCTCGGCG
>CAYNOM010000877.1:0-2985 GCA_964398415.1 uncultured Polyangiales bacterium
ACATGGGCCAGGGCAGGGACTTGTGGCCAAGCAACGATCTTCGCCAGCTCTTCGCTGGGCCAATGGCCGTGTCAGACATGGCCCGAGGTTTGCGTAGAGCGCCCCCATACATGAGAGCCTTCCTTCGCAACTGCCCAGCCATTCAGACCAGACCAAGAGCTTCACGAGATACGCCAGCGGGGGTGTCCTCTGGCCAGCAGATGAGGCTCTTGCCCATGTCTCGCTTCGCAAGACTTCTGCCGGTCATGCTTCTGGCTGCGTGCGGTGGCTCCCGCATGTCCCAGTACGAAAATGAGGCATTTGCCGAGGCCCGCGCTCAGCGGTTCGGGTCGTCGGCTGAGACGGGGCGGAGCAGGGAGTCGCGGCCGCCATCGCGGCCCCATCGCCCATTCCCTGGTGCACCGGATGGTGAGTGGGTTACCGGTGAGGTGGTTCGGTTTGGCGCAGTGCGGACCTGTGGCGTCGGCCCCCTGTCGGTCGAGATCGACGCGCCCCCCGCGTGGAACCGCCGGTTCGAGCTGGATGTGGAGGCACACCATGAGATGTCTATCGAGACGCGGCTCTACGTCGACGAGGAGCTGCTCTCGCGCTGGGGCGACGTCATAGGAGACGGCGAGAGCTCGCGCTGCACCGTCGAGATACGGCGGACCGGAAGGCGGGTGCAGGCTCGGCGGGGGAATAGTCATGTCGCGGTCACCGACGTGGGTTCCCCGGCCCGATGGGCCCCCCAAGCGGCCACAACGCGACGGGTGGACGAGCCCCCGTCGGGTAACGTGATAGCGCCGCTCGGAAAGTGATCCATTCGCCGCTCGGAAACTGATCCACCCAGCAGGCCGGCAGGCGGCCTATGCCTGCAGGAGGATGCTACGGATGGATCAGGTTCATGTGGTTCGGCACAAGGTGCTGGTCGAGGGGCTCAGCGTTCGGGCGGTGGCCCGGGAGATGGGATTTTCCCGCAATACTGTAAGGCGGTACTTGGAGGCGGCGGCGCCGATCCGGGTGGAGCAGGAGGCGCGGGGCCGGCCGGTTTGGACGAAGGTGGAGGCCCGACTCCACGAGTTGCTGGACGAGTCGCCGCGGTGGCCGGGGGGCAAGCAGCGGCTGACGGCTACACGTTTGCACCAGATGCTGGTGGCCGAGGGGCACGAGGTCGGCGTGACACTGGTCAAGCAGGCCGTCGCGGAGTGGAAGCGGCGTCGGCGCGAGGTGTTCGTGCCGCTGGCGTATGCGCCGGGCGAGCTGGCCGAGGTCGATTTCTTCGAGGTGCTCGTCGACCTCGGTGGAGTGCGGTGCAAGGTCTGGATGTTCGTGATGCGGTTGATGGCCACGGGAACAGATTTTGTGTGGCTCTACGACCGGCAGGATCAGCCGAGCTTTCTCGATGGTCATGTTCGTGCGTTCGCGTTCTTCGGCGCGGTGCCACAGCGCATTGCGTACGACAATCTGAAGGCCGCCGTCGCACGCATCCAGGTCGGCTCGGAGCGCGAGCTGGCGGTCCGGTTTCGCGCCCTTGCTTCGCACTACCTGTTCGAGCCTGTGTTCTGCCGACCGCGCACTGGGCACGACAAGGGCGGAGTCGAAGCGCGTGGCAAGACGCTGCGCTGGCAGCACCTGGTGCCGATTCCGAGTGGTGACGATCTCGGCTCCGTGCGCCGCGCGCTGCTCGAACGCGTCGCCGATACGCAGCGCGGACAAGTGGATGCAGAGCACGCGCAGATGCATCCTCTTCCGACGCACGCGTTCGATGCACGACGGACGCAGTCGCTCGGCGTGTCGAGTCGGTCGCTCGTCGTCTTCGAGGGCACCACGTACTCGGTGCCGTGCAGGTGGGCGGGCCTCGACGTCGTGGCTCATATCGGGCCCGATACGGTCGATTTCGTCGGCACAGACGGCGCCGTCACGCGCCGCCGCGGCCGATTCGGCGAGCGTGTCATCGACTACACCGATTACCTCCCGGAATTGGCGAAAAAGCCGCAGGCCGTGCGGCAAGTGGCCGCTCATCTCGTTCGAGACCTCGGCGAGCCCTTCGGTCGGGCGTGGCGCGCGCTTGTCGACGCGCATGGTCCGAAGCAGGCGGGGAGGATCTTCGCCAAGGTTCTCGGCCACGTCGAAGAGCGCGGCGCGCGGTCCGTCGGCGAGCGCCTCGCGCTGGCACTCGACAACGACGAGCCAGTTCTACTCGCGCTGGCGCCCCCCGCGTCGCCGCCACCCAGGTTGGGCGAAGAGTGCCTGCCGGCCCACCTTCGCGACATTCACGTGGAGATGGCGAGTGCATCCGACTACGACCAGATGTTCAGCGGAGGTGGCGAATGAGTCGCGCAGCGGTCAAACGCGACCTCGTCGTTCAAGTCGCCCGAGACCTGAAGATGCCAGGACTGGTTCGCGCTTACGAACAGCTGGCCCGACAAGCTCGCGAGGAGCACTGGGCGCTTGAAGATTATCTCTTCGAGGCTCTCGCCGCCGAGCAGGCATCACGCCGAGACTCCGCCATCCGGCAGCGTGTCCTGGACGCGCGCTTTCCGGAGATCAAGACACTCGACACGTTCGACTTCGCCGCGACAGGTGGCTCGGTCGGCGCCGCACAAATCGCGGAGCTCGCACGCGGCGGCTTCGTCGAGCGCGGCGACAACGTGATTCTTGCGGGGCCCATCGGCACCGGCAAGACCCACCTCGCGATCGCAATCGGCGTCGAGGCCACCCGACAGAAGAAGCGTGTTGCATTCGCCCGGGCCGCTGACCTCGTTCGCACGCTCACCGAAGCGCGCGATGCCCGCGACCTCGGCCGACTGCAGCGGCGCCTCATGCGTGTCGACTTGCTCATCCTCGACGAACTCGGATTCGTGCCCTTCGACCGTGTTGGCGGCGAGCTGCTCTTCAACGTCATCGCCGAACGTTACGAACGCCGCAGCGTCATCGTCACCACGAACCTGGCCTTCGGCGAGTGGGTCAACGTCTTCGGCGGCGACGAGAAGCTCACCACCGCAC
>CAYNOM010000878.1:0-2985 GCA_964398415.1 uncultured Polyangiales bacterium
GAGCACGATGACGTCGGCTGCGTCGAGATCTGCGCTGCCCAGGCCGTCGGCGTCGACGCGCACGACGCGCGGCGGAGGGTGCGTGGCGTCGCCGAGCGAGAGCGCCAGCGAGAGGTAACGCAGCTCGTCGTCACGTTGGTTCACCGAGGGGTCACCGTCGACGAGCAGCACCGAGATGACCGAGCTGCGGGTGAGCGACAGCTGACGCACGTTGTCGGTGCGGATCGCGTCCTCGAGCAGCAGCTTGGCCGCGAGTGTGCGTCCCGCGGACAGCGTTTCTTGCGGAACCTTCACCTCGAGGGTGCCCTCGCCACGCTCGAAGCGCACGCTGTCTTCGGCCACGCGCTTGTCGTCGACGGTGACCACGACATCGACGCTCTTGAGCTCGGCGCTCGCGCCCACAGCGACGTTTAGGCGGCGAGCCCCGTCGGCGTCGCGCGCCCGGCCCAGGGCGAGCCCACGGATGAAGGCGTTTTGCTCCTTGTCGCGCACCGGCATGCATTCGACGCGCAGGGCGAGCGCGGCGGTGTCGAGCGTCTTGGCCCGGCTGTGGCGCGCGCAGTCGGTCAACACGAGCAGCTCACGTGTGGCGAGCTTCGAGCCGGACAGCTCTCGCGCGGCCTGCGCCACGGCTTCTGAGAGGGCCGTTCCGCGTGCGCCTGTGCGCTCCAGCGAGGCGAGGGCCGCACGCGCGGCGTCGACGTCGGTGGTACGGCGCACGAGCACACGCGGCGCGCTGCCCGCGAGCACCACGGCCACCTCCGACTCGGGCGCAAGCTCACCCGTCACGGCCCTCGCGCGCGAGACCGCCGCTTCGAACAGCGTCGAAAAGCGCCTGCCGCGGCGCTCCATCGACATCGAGTCGTCGAGCACGATGCTGAGCGCAATCGGACGCTCGGTGGCGTAGCTTGCGATCTGAGAAAGGAATGGGCGGGCCAGGGCGAGCGCGAACAACGCCACGAGCACGATGCGTGCGTAGAGCAAGGGACGATCGCGAAACGTGAGCGTGCGACGCTTCTTGGCCACGGCTCGCGACAAGAGCAGCAGTGTTGGCAGCGGTTGCTCGCGCAAGAGGCGCCGCCGCACGCGATGCAGCCACAGTGGGATGCCCACCGCGAGCAAGCCGAGCAGGGCGAGCGGCAGCGCTAGGCCCATGCGCTCCCCGACTCGGGCGACAGGGCCTCGCGCAGCGTCTCGTGCAGCGGTCGGTCGGTGGGGGCGAGCACGTAGCGCGCGCCCGCGTTGGTGCAGGCCGCGCGACAGCGCTGCAAGAAGGCGTCCATCTCACTGAGGTAGGCTTTGCGTAGGGCCCTCGGGTCGGTCTCGAGGGAGGCCTCCCCCTCGGTGCCCATGAAGCGCATCGGCTCCTCGAAGGGCAGGCTCAGCTCGTCCCGATGCAGCACGTGCAGCACCGTCAAGCGGTGGCCGCGTGTGGTCAGCTGGGAGAGGCCCGACAGTGCGTCGTCGTCGAGATCGAGCAGGTCGCTCGCGAGCAGCACGGCGCCGTGACGACTCGAGCGCTCGGTCACCTCGTCGAGCGCACGCAACAGGCCCGTACCCTGACCCGGCTGCGGGGGCGTGGCGAGCACCTCGAGCAGGGCGCGCGCGTGGGCGTGACCGCCGCGCGGAGCTATCCAACGCTCGACGCGCTCGTGCACCAGGGCCACCCCTGCGGCATCGCCCTGGCGCAGCAGTACTTCGGCCGCGGCGCCGAGCAGCGTGGCGGCGCACCCGACCTTGGAGGCGACGAAGGGCGGCCCGCCGTAGGCCATGGACCCCGAGAGATCGAGCACCAACATCGCCCTGAGCTGGGCCTCGTGCTCGAAATGCTTCACGCGGTGGTGATCGCTGCGTGCGAAGGCGCGCCAGTCGAGCAGGCGTGGGTCGTCGCCCGGCCGATAGGCGCGATGCTCGGCGAACACGAGCCCGCCACCACGCCGGCGGCTCTTGTGCAGGCCCGTGAACAACCCGTCGACCACGCCGTCGACGGCGAAGCGCAGGTGCTCCAGGCGCTCGACGAACGATGGGTCGATCGTGCGCGGCGCGGGCGCGTTCACGGCGAGACGGACCTCAGCACCGACTGGATGATGTCGTTGGGCCGGATGCCTTCGGCTTCGGCGCGAAAGCTCGGCACGAGGCGATGACGGAACACCGGGCCAGCCAGGGCACGCACGTCGTCGACCTCCGCCGCGAAGCGCCCGTCGAGCGCTGCCCGCGCCTTGGCGCCGAGCACGAGCGCCTGGCTTGCGCGCGGGCCTGCGCCAAAGCGCACGTAGCGCTTCACCTCGTCGGGCGCGCTCTTTTCTTCGGGACGCGACGCGCGCGACAGCGACACGGCGTGCTGCACCACGTGCGGCGCCACCGGCATGCGTGGAATCAGCGCCTGCAGGTCGAGGATCTGCTCGCGCGTGAGCACCTGGCTCGGCTCGGGCCCCAGCTCAGCCGTCGTGCGCATGACGATCTCTTCCTCTTCGGAGCGCGAGGGGTAGCCGACGTCGATCTGGATCAAGAATCGATCGAGCTGGGCCTCGGGCAGGGGGTAAGTGCCCTCCTGCTCGATCGGGTTTTGCGTGGCGAAGACGAGGTAGGGCTTTTCGAGCTCGTAGGTGCGTCCGCCCGCGCTGACCCGGCCCTCGGCCATCGACTCGAGCAGGGCGGCCTGCGTCTTCGGGGGCGTGCGGTTGATCTCGTCGGCGAGCAGGATGTGCGTGAACACGGGCCCTGGCACGAAGCGAAAGCTGCGCGTGCCCGTGGCGCGCTCTTCGTCGAGCACGTCGGTGCCGGTGATGTCGCTCGGCATCAAGTCGGGCGTGAACTGGATACGATTGCTGCGCAGCGAGAGCGTCTGGGCGAGCGTCGTGATGAGCAGCGTCTTGGCGAGGCCGGGCACGCCCACGAATAGCCCATGACCGCGCGCGAACACGGCGATGAGCAGAAGGTCGATCACCTCGTCCTGTCCGACGATGCGCTTTTTGATCTCCGACA
>CAYNOM010000879.1:0-2983 GCA_964398415.1 uncultured Polyangiales bacterium
GGCGATCACCGCCGCGTGGGTCAGCATCACGCCCTTGGGCGGCCCGGTCGTGCCGGACGTGTAGATCAGCGTGGCCAGGTTGCCCGGCTCGAGCGAATCCAGGCGCTTCCAGGAGTCGTCATCCGTGGCGCCCGCGCCCTTGGCCAAGAACGCATCCCACGACAGCACGAGCGGGTCGTCGACGGTGGGTGCGCCGCGCATCATGACCACGTGCTTGAGGTGAGGCAGGTTCTTGCGCTGCTCGTCGAGCTTCTTCCACTGCTCGACGTTCTCCACGAGCACGAATGGTGCTTCGCAGTGGTGTACGATGTACTGCACCTCCACGGGGGAGCAGGTGGTGTAGATGCCTGCGGGCGCGCCCCCGGCGGCCATGCAAGCCACGTCGAAGATCGTCCACTCCGGGCGGTTGAAGCCCAGCATGCACACCGACTGGCCCTTCTCGAATCCGAGCGCCAGCATCGCCTTTCCGGCCTGTCGCACCTCGGCCGCGAAGTCGGACCAGCTGGTGCCGCGCCAGATGCCGCTCTGCTTCACGAAGTACGCAGGATCATTGGGGCGCTGCTTGGCCTGATTCATCAGGCGCAGCGGAATCGTGTCGTGAGCCACGGGGTCACCTCTCCGGCACGCGTGCTTTTCGTGCACGCACAGTCCGTGCGGACCGCCCGCACGGCGAAGCGCGAGTGTAACAAAAATGGGGGGCTCGCCCAGCCGCCGCCCGAAGAACCCCGAAGAACGCTGCTTCTCGCGCCGCGTCACGTGTCGAGGATCGCCGGGTCCATGCCCACGTCGCGCATCTGGGCGAGGATCACCTCGCGGGTGATGCGCGGGTGGCCGTGCTGCTCGGCAAACTCCTCGACGTTGTGCACCGCCATCTCGACGATGCCCTTCGGGGCCTTGCGGATCAGCTGCTCGGCTTCGGCGTCCCAGGCCATCGAGAAGGGCAGGGCGCCCATGTCCGCGCCGGTGCCTTGGATCTTGCCCATCACCGACATGGAGCCACGCATGAACGAGCGCTTGGCGCGCACGACCCAGCTATCGCGCTTCTCTGCGGGCACGTCCTGGGGGCTGCTCTTCACGTCGTGCGTGGGCTCGGCCCAGGACACCGGGCGTGCTGGGGCAGCGGGCTTTTCGGAGATCGCGCGCCCGGCATGCTCGTCGCGTCGACGCGCCTCTTTCTTCTGCTTCTTGGCCCAGTAGTCCGAGTCTTCTGGCTTGATGCTCTCGTAGAGCTGCTTCGTGTTCGGGATCTCGGTCAGGATGCGCACCAAGCTATCTGCCCACTGCATGGGCACGATGACGAACATCTCCTCGGGCTTCACCTTGTTGTTCATGCGACCGCCCGTGTCGCCGGGTGTGACGACGACGTTGTTGTCGTGCCATGGCGAGGCGAACAGATCCGCGCAGAAGGAGATGCCGCAGGACGAGCGCGGAGGCGTGCCATCGATCACCGTGCGCGCGGCGCCGATGAAACCAGCCCAGTAGGGATTGCACACGACGCACAGCCAGTGGACGTCCACACCCTCGGGCACCCGGTCGATCGGTGCGGCACCGATGCCCTTCACGAGTCCTTGGGGTAGGGCGTTCACGCCGGTCTTGATGCGGCCCGCGGCGATGCGCGTGTAGGCAGGGATGTTGTTGAAGATGTAGAGGCCGGTGCGGGTCTCGTCCGAGCCCTCGTGAAAGCCTGCCGTGAACGCGCCCGAGAGGCAGTCTTGGTGCGTCCGGTCGACGTACACGAGCTGGTCGAGATCCATGGCGCAGCGCACGATGCCGCAAGGGTCGATCTTTTGGCCCTGGTAGGCCTCGTGGACGCCCTCGTAAAACAGCGTGATCGCCGCGGGCTTGCCGCGAACCTTGCCTTCGAGCGCACGTGCGATCTCATCCAGTGAAGCCATGCGAAGCCACTCCATGCTCGGTGTTCAGACCGGTCTAGTATATGTAATTACATATTGTCAATGGTGTATTTGCATGCACGCCTCTGCAATGATCATTGCGCCATGAATTCCAAGGACTTACCGCAGCAAGGCGAGGGCGCGGCGCTCGACCCGACCCAGGTGCACCTTCTGCCCTACCTGCTCAATCGCTTGACCGCGCGCATCAACCAGCTGTGGCTCGCTCAGATTCGCGATCACGGCCTCACGGTGCAGCGCTGGCAGGTGCTCTCCATCCTTCGGCCCTTCGACGGGGCGCGCATCGGACAGATCGCCGAGATGAGCGGCAACGAGCAGCCGGTGGTGTCGCGCGTCATCGATCAAATGGAGCGTGACGGGCTCGTGCAACGGCGGCGCGCGCGCGAGGACAGCCGGGCGGTCGAGGTATGGCTCACCGATGCGGGCCGCGCCCTGTTCGACAGGCTCTCGCCCCTGGCCACCGCTTACGTGACGCGCCTGTTGGGCGGCGTCGACGAGGGGGAAGTCAAGCGCGCCATGGGCCTTCTCTGGAAGCTGCTCGACGATCTCAGCGAGGCCTGAGCTCAGCGCCGCGCTCGTGAGAGGCGCCGCAGCGGCCACGACACGAGGAGCAGGACGCCTTCACAGATGAGACGCGTGTGAGTCCAGCTGATGCGCGCCGTATCCCAGAAGGTCTGGTAGTGCGAGATGCCGCCTTCGGCCGCGCTCAGGTAGCGCACGGGCACGTCGGCGTTGATCACGCGCACGCCGTTCCACACCATGCGCACGGGGATCTCGATGTCGAAGTCCATGCGCTCGCCGCGTGTGCCCGAGGCGAGCGCTGCCTCGATCGGATACACGCGAAAGCCGCACATGGAGTCGCCGATGCGCGGGCCGAGCACCTCGATGTAGTTCCAGAAGCGCGTCACGAGGCGGGCTGCGTAGCGGCCCCGGTGCAGGGTGTCGTCGTAGGCGGGGCGGCCCAAGATCAGGGCCTCCGGGTGGTCGCGAGAAAGCGCGACGAACGTGGGGATGCGCTCGAGGGCATGCTGGCCATCGCCGTCGACCTGCACCGCGTGGGTGAAGCCGAGCTG
>CAYNOM010000880.1:0-2977 GCA_964398415.1 uncultured Polyangiales bacterium
GGTGTCGATCGACAGCGTCGGCAGCTGAGGCACGAGGGATGCGCCCGGCTCGAGCAGCGTGCCCGACGGCGTCGAGGTGGAGGCGGGTGCTTCGCGCGCTTCGCTCGCCCTACCCAGACGTGGCTTCGGGCGGGCGAGGCGCGTGCTCGCCGGCTGCGCGTCGGCCGAATCTTCGACCACCGCGTCGCGCGCTGCGGCGAGATCACGCGGTGCGGGTGCGCTCGGCAAGCGGCGCGCGGACTCGGCGACTTGTGCGGGCTGAAGCGCGGGCCCCTTGATGGGGAGCGAAGCGGCAGTCTTTGCAGGCGGCGCAGCCCCCCGCGTCAGCGTGCGCAGCAGCGAGATGCCGCCGAGCGTGATCACGAAGGCTGCCGTGGCTGCGACCGCGAGCTGCAGCGCGGCGCGCGCCTTGGGTGCGACGGGCAGCGGCGTTGGAAAGGCCGTGACCGGGATGAGCGAGCGTGGGGTGGCCGCCGCGTGCACCGACACCGTGTCGGGAAGGCGATCGACGAAGGGCGTGAGCTCGGAGATCAGCGTGCCCACGTCTGGCTGACGCATGATGCGATCACGCGCGATGGCGCGCATGACCACCGCCGAAAGGCCCTTCGGTAGGTCGGGCCTGAGCTCTGTGACCGTCGGGGGCGGCTTACCACTCGCGATCTTGGAGGTGAGCTCGGCGAGCGTTTGTCCGTCGAAGGGACGACGACCCGTGAAGGTCTGATAGACGATCACACCGAGCGCGTAGAGGTCTGCGCGGCCATCGAGATCGCGGGCGCCCTGGAGCTGCTCGAACGACATGTAAAACGGCGAGCCGAGCGTGAGCCCCACGTTCGTGAGATCGGTGAGATCCGAATGGGGCAGGCGCGCGATGCCAAAGTCGAGCACCTTCGGGTCGTCGTAGCGCCCGGAGGTGCCCTTGCAGACGAAGATGTTGTCGGGCTTGAGGTCCCTGTGGATCACGCCCTGCGCATGCGCCGCGCGCACGCCCTCCATGGCGCCGATCAGGATGCGCAGAAGATCCCGATCGCTGTGGGTGCGCTCGTCCATGATCTGACGCAGCGAGCGGCCCTCGAGGTACTCCATCACCAGGAACGCGGAGCCCTGGTGCTCGCCCAGGTCGAACACGTTGACGACGTTGCGATGCTCGATACGTCCAGCCGCGATAGCCTCGCGCACGAGCCGCTTGCCGGCCGTGCTGCTGGTCGTCATCGCGCCGCTCAAGAACTTGAGCGCGAGGCGCTTGCCCGTGATGGCGTGACGCACGAGGTAGACCGAACCCATGCCCCCGCGACCCAGCAAGGCGCGCACCTGGTACTTGTCGGCCACGACGTCGCCAGGTTGTAGGAAATGGATCGACACGATGCCTCTCGAGGGCACGCACGGCCCCTTCCAGACGGACAACGGCACATATTACGCCGACTGAACCGCTCAGTGGGGATGTTGCCCGCGTCGAACCGACGCATATTCCGCCAGTTTGGTTAGAGCCGTCACAAAGGACGGGTCACGGCGTTGAGCGCCCAGTCGTAGTCGCGCTGCACGAGAGGCATGTCCTCGGTGATCTGTAGGGCGATGGCCTTCGGCGCATGACGTCGGACGAAGCCACGCACAGAGCCCGCATCGCGCGCAAAGTCCTGCTCGAACCAGAAGAAGATGGCCGACAGCTCGAGCGAGCCCTGCTTCATGCGCACATGGCGCTCGTCTGCGAGAGCTTCACGTGTGAGTCGGGCGAGGGTTTCGTCGAGCCCCTCGGGGCGAAACGCTCGGCCGTGCAGGGCGGGGCAGGAACGGGCTGCGCAGTTGAGCGCGAAATGCACGCGCGCATCGCGAAAGCGTGGCCGGATGATCTCGTTCTCGATCGCGTCGAGCGTGCGTGCCCGACCCGCTACGCGGTGCTCACGCTTTTTGAAAAAGCCCGCGTCGTCCATCACCGACTTGACGGGCATCGCCTTCAGCACCGACGACACGACGAGCGCATTGTAGGCATTGAGCCAGTCGGCAAGGCCTGCGCTCTCGGGCAATGTCTCGAGCCACTTCAGGTAGGCGCCGAGCTTGCGCTTGGCATCGGCGTCAGCGGCGAGGCCCGCGTAGTCGAAGCCCTTCTTCGTCGCGTAGCGCGCGAGCACCTGGTCGTAGCCGTCGGTGGGCGTCTCGACGGGTGGTGTGAAGCGCAGGGTTTGTGCGGACGCCTGCGCCGTGGCGACTGAGAGGACGAAGAGCGAGCACAAGAGCAGCGAGATGCGCATGGTGACTCCGAAGGTCAGGGACGAGGCAGGGTAGCGGGGATTCAGCCTGGGCTCTACGTCTCAGGCTCTACGTCGGAGCACGCCTGCGTGTTACGCTGCGCGCGTGAGCGAGACGCGGGATCTCAGCGGACGTTGTGGGACGTGCGCGTTTTTCATCCCACTTCACACGGATGACGCAGCGGGCACGACGACGGGTGAGTGTCGGCTCGGATGCTGGCCTGCGCCCCTCAAGGACACCGCCACCTGCGCGAGCCACAGGGCCCGCGGCACGCCCTGGCAGAAGCCCAAGGCAGGCGGCACGAAGCGCTCGCCCGCACGTACACACGTCCCCAGCGCACCCGCGCGTCCCCCACTCCCTCAGGAGGTCGGAATCGACATGGACCAGGCAGAGTTCCGAGAAGTCTTGCGCGAGATCCTGCTCGATGAGCTCGGCGTGCGCGACACCGAGATCGGAGAGCGCTGGCGCGGCGGCGAGCTCGTGCTCGTCCCGGGCAAAGAGGGCACGCAGGAAAAGCGCATCCCGATCGACACCCTCTTTCGCAAGGTGGTGTTGATCCGCGAGAAGCTGCGCGTGCTCGAGCAGAAGATCAACAATCACGAGAAGCTGAGCGACGACGACCGGCTCCAGATGCAGCAGTACGTCACCGCCTGCTACGGCTCGTTGACCACCTTCAACGTGCTGTTCAGGGACAAGGCCGATCAGTTCAGCGGGCAGTCGGGTAAGGACGACTGAG
>CAYNOM010000881.1:0-2970 GCA_964398415.1 uncultured Polyangiales bacterium
GCAGCCGCACAGGCCGGGGCTCGTCTTGATCGGATCGACGCTGCACCTGTCGTCGCAGTCGGCGGTGCCGTCTCCATCACTGTCGGTGTCGGCCACGCCGCAACCGCACACGCCGAGCTCGAGCTTGTCGTCGTCGAAGGGGCAGTCGTCGTCACCCCAGGCGCGGATTGAAGCGGAGCGCTTCTCGGCCTTCTCCCACATGCGTAGGTAGGCCTCCGCGGAACGAAACAGGGGCTCGAGCTCCTCGACCGAGTTCGCGTCGCGGCGCAGCTCGTCCACGAACTCGGGCAACAGGCCGATGTGCACCAGGCCCTCGGTGTTGAAGTCGAGCACGCGATTGCCGACGCGGGGGGCACTTTCGAACTTCACGTCGCCCGCGACCGACCAGAAGGGGTAGGTGACCGGACCTTCTTGTCCTGGGGGGCACACGCGCTTGTCGCCGAAGCGCGGGCCGGGCACTCCTGCGAAGCCATTGAGGTCCCAGCTCCAAGCTTCTCCAGGATAGGCGCCCTTGGCTTTCTTGAGCGCGATGCGATCGCGCAATCCGTTGAGCATGGTGCCCTTACGGTTCGGATCGCGACAGCGATCGATGCCCGCCTGCGAGATGCCGCCGAGCTCGTAGACCTTGCCGTCGTACCCAATGGAGCCGTGGGTGGCCGCTGGCGGGTAGTTGTATTCGGTGAGCATCTCCATGGCGCGTGCGTAGGAGTGCTGCGGAAGGTGGTCGATCTCGATGATCATGCCGCGCTTCATCATCTCGCGGAGCAGGAACTCGCCGAGCCGCGTGAAGCCGTGCTTCTGGCAGAACTGCCCCTCGGCGCCGCCGCGCAGCAGCTTGGGGACGTGGGGCGCCAGCGTCAGCACGGTGTGGTGAGACACGTGGTTCATGTTGTGGGGTGCCCGCGAGGAGAAGTCGTTGCGCGGCTTGTTGATGCCCTTGAAGGCGATGCCGCCCTTGTCGAACCCGGCCCCGGGTCCGGGGCAGCCCTCCGTCACGAAGTTCGAGTCGTGCCCGCTGTTGATGAAGTTGCCGATCTCGATGAAGTCGCGGCTGCCGTCGCCGGCTCCGAAGGCATTGTCGAACTTGTGCACCGGGAACAGGGCGCGGATTCCCCGACGATGGTACTCGTCGAGTGTCCGCTCGACGAAGGCTTCGTCGCACGTGGGCATGCCGGGTCGCGGGTTGAGCATGCAGTCGAAGAGGTTGGACGTCTCGATGCCGAGCAGCACCGCCAGCTTTCCGTCGAGGATCACCTGTCTCGCCTGGGCGGGCGAGGTGACGATGCGGAAAAAGCCCTTGCCCGGTCCACCGGCCTGCGCGTCGATGTAGCGCTCCATGGCGTAGATCTCTTCGATCTCGCGATCGACCTGGGCCATGTCCGCGCAGCCATGGCGCGGCGTCTGCAGGCCGAGCCCCTGGGAGAGCTCGCAGATCACCGAGTTCGACACCGCGTCTTGAACCATCAAGCGCAAACCGCCCAGATAGGCGCGCTCGATCCACTTGTAGTACTGCACCTGGTGCGTGGAGCTGAAGGGGCCAGCGGGCCAGTCAGTGAAAATTGGGTATCCAGCCGTCTCGTGAAACAGGCCCTGGGGTCTTCCGGCCAGGATCTCGGAAAGCATGTCGCCGAAGATGAAGTCAGGGTTCGTGATCTTGTTCTCGAACACGTTGCCGAACAGGTCGCGTGCGCCTCCGGTGCCATGGGTCTCCTTACAGTCACCGAGCGCATGCTCGACGCCGAGGCGGTGAAACGGGGCGCCGTGAAAGACACCGCCGCCACCGAAGCCGTAGTTCGACATGATGTGCGTATGGGGCTCGACGATGCCCCACACGGCGCCATCCTCGAACGTGCGCTTCTGCACTGTGCCCTCCGCGTCGAGCGTCAGCTCCGGATGCTCGGCGCAGCGTGTGGCAGGGACGAGCGATAGGGTGGCGGCCTGTGCCTCGCCTTGTCGAACGCCGTTCGTCGACAAGAGCCCCCCTGTCTTGCGGTGGCGAAGTCGGTACACTTCCTCCGGGCCAGGCGGGCCGCCCTCGAGCACCCACTCTGCTTCCGAGGTGTACCGATCCACCTGCTCCGTGTAGTCCGAGCGCAGCTTCGTCGCGCGCGCAAGACCACTCCCTTGGGACACCACGTATCCTCTGTCAGAGTCGTAGAGGAGGTAGGTGGCGAGATCCGAAGGCTGCATGCGGAAGGATGTCGCCTGCGACTCTCCGCCCGAGACGAAGGCGTAGCCGCTGCCGCTCCTCGAGAGCCAGCGACCTCCGCTCTCGCGCAGCGCGTAGCATCCGCCAGCGAAGCGATGCGGATTGAGCTCAGCGTTCTGTCTGTCGAGCTCTACTCCCGTATCCAAGTAGTCGCTCACCCGTCCGTCGCACCCACCCAGGGGTAGAAGCAGCGCGCTCAGTGACAGCAGTGCAGCGCTCCCGAATCGTTTCATCGACGTCTCCCTTCGCATTGATCCACGCGCACGTTCCCCCACCTGCGCTCGCATCTGTCCTCACCCTCCGTGGGCAAAGTAGGGACATGGCTTGCATCGGCGGCCAGCGAACAATGGAAAGCCGCGTAGTTCGGCTTGGCTGGGGGAGCGTTCGCTTGTCTGTGTTGGGCCGCGGTGGCCGTGCAGTGGCTCAATAAAAATGAACTGCACGTCATGTTTTGGACAACACAAATTGACGTGAGCCGTCGCCTCAATGGTGTGGCCCCTGAGGCCATGACCATTCGCCCCTCCCCCCTGCGCGTCCTCGGTTGCGCTGCATCCCTGTTGTTGGTCGCCTCTTGCGCCACCGGTCGTGGTTCAAAGGCCGATCGAGGCAACGACGTCGAGGCCGTGCCCGGCGACCGTGTCGAGGATGCCGGTTTGACGCCGACTCCCAGCGAGAGCGAGGGCCCGGTAGAAGAGAGCGTGCTGTCGATCGAGCCCGCGACGGCCGTGCTGGTGATCACCGAGCGCGGTGAGCCGGCCGCT
>CAYNOM010000882.1:0-2965 GCA_964398415.1 uncultured Polyangiales bacterium
GCGCGCGACATTCGCGACTTCGACCTAGGGCCGAGCCATCACTGCACCCTCGATGAACGTACCAAGATCCCCACCTGCATCGCAGCGGATGGAGACGTCTCAGGCGTAGCGAACGCGCCGAGCTTCGCGTCCTACGAGCTCACCGCAGGCAATCGCTTCTCGTGCGCTCTGGACGAACGCGACTTCACCGCCACCTGCTGGGGCCAAGTACGCGATGAGGCCACGCGTGCGCGAAGGGACTACCGCGGCAAGGTGTTGACGAGGAGCTTCACGCCGATCGCCAACACCACGGTGACGGCGAACGTGCTCTCGCCCTGAACGAACTGCTCGAAGCAAAGCCATCCTCACGGCCCAAGCTCTCCGCGTGTGAGCTTGGGCCGATGTGTATTTGGATGACCATGCATCGTGCGAGAGAAAAAAAGATGTCGGATCCGAGTCGGGAGAATCGAAGTCTCGGGTACGGATCCTTTCAGTCAACAGCCAGCAGCAAGGTGTGTGTCATGAGGAAGATGAGAACAGAAGGTCAGAACACGTCCAGGGTAACGCGGCCCATTTCCAGTACGCTTGTCGTTTGCATCTCGCTCAGTGCGAGCGCGGCCAGCGCCATGGGAGGTGACATCGGGTACGGCGGCGGACCCATCTGCGTGACGGAGGTCAATCTCGCGAGCTGCCAGCAGTATCTCGTGAGCGATGGCTACTGCGAATCACTCGTGAAGTCGCAGTGCGAGCAGCTCGTCTCCCAGGCCCACGAAGCCGAGCGCGCCGCCATCCCGACCTCGAAGGAGGTTCTGCCTGGCGGAGACATGCTCAGCAATACCACCGTCACGGCCAAGTACATCGAGGATGACCGCTCGAGTCACTATCTGAACGGTCTCGACGCCATGTACGTCGCCAACAATCTGAGCGCCGATCTCTCGGAGGCCAAGAACGACGACAGCTCGCGCCTCGACAGCTCCCTGTCGACCGCCTGCACGCAGCAGGCCGCAGCGGCGGGCAACCCCTACAAGATCTGCTCGTGCACTCAGTACGCGTTCGACACCTATCACTCGGTCCGTCCCTTCGAGCAAAAGGTGGCCGAGACGCAGATGGACTATCGCGCACTCTTCAACGACGCGCGGGCAGTGATGAGCAGCACGCTGCGCTCCAAGGATGGTCTCAATCAGACGTCGATCGCCCCCCATCAAGAGCCGCGCAGCAAGTTCTACAGCATCATCGGCGGCTGGGGTCTTCCCTATCCGTCCGGCACCACGCCATACGCGTGGGACGCGGCCCTTCGCTCGCAGTACTCCTCGACGAAGAAGAGCAACCTGCTTACGCTCGAGAGGCACGTGGCGCTCGCCGCGTCCGTCGCCGGTTACCCCGACGAGAAGCTCAACTACCTGTTCGACGAGCAGGAGAAGTTCGAGGCGCTCGTGGTCTATCGCGCGGCGCGTTGGGACGCATACCGCGAGGCCGCAAAGCAGGTTGCCGCAGGCAGTCAAGCTGCGACGGACCTTGCCACTCAGGCGGCGACGGAGCTCAGAAGCATCGATGCACAGCTCGAGGACGGCCTGCGGCATGGAGTTGAGCTCGGCTGCGTTCCAGCCAGCATCAACGACGTGACCGCCTGCGATTGGTCGCCCAAGTTCTTCTACAAAGACCTGCAGAAGTTCGTGGCGGGTCTCGGCGAGCGGCGCTTCCAGGACTGTGTTCAGCTCACGGGTGATTCCTTCGACAACACCGCACCGACAGCCCTGTCGAACTCGCTCACCTTTGCAAACCACCTGACTGCGGAGGCGAAGACGGAGAAGAAGCTCGCTCGCATCGACCCCGGTCCGGATGGCCTTCCCACGATCGGCCAGCAGTTCTCCGACGAGGGGCGCTACGGCAACGACGACTTCAACGTGTCCTACGACTACAACTTCAGCTGGGGTTTGACCGACTACGATCAGAAGGACGACGAGGGCAAGCCCCTGTTCTGCAAGTCGAACCTGCGTGGAGGCGGCACCTTCAACGTCGATGGCGCGGTGTTCGGCGCGAGCAAGAGCGTCGTCGACTTCGACGCCTGGGCCTACACGAAGACCGACTCGAGCGATGGCAAGGACTACATCCACGAAGAGCTGAGCATGAAGCTGCTCGGAAACGACATCTTCGAGCCCATCAACGCAAAGCAAGCGGCCAAGTACAGCTTCTCTGCCACCCCCTCCAAGACGCTCGGTAAGGATGGGCAGGGCTACAAGACGAGCAAAACCTTCGTGATCGTCGCTGTGCCGGTGACTGTTCAGGGCGGGCTCACGGGCACCTTCGGCGTCGACATCAAGCTCGATGCCGGCTTGATTCGAGACTGTGAGGGCGCGCCCGATCAGATGAACATCGGCGTGCAGTCGAATGTAAAGCCCTACGTCGATCTCGACGCGTTCCTCGCGGCAGGTATCGGCTGGTCAGGACTGAGCGCCGGGGTCAAAGGCGAGGTCAACCTGGTCGAGGCAGAGCTGCCGTTCACCGCCAAGGCGGGTCTCGAGTTCCATGCCACGAACTCTGGCTCTGACCTCTTTCTCGTGGGCAAGTCGGATCTCAAGCTCAAGCTCAAGACGCTCGACGGTAAGGTCAAGCTCTACGTCGAGTACCTGATCGGGTCGTCTGAGAGGGAGATCTTCTCTTGGCCCGGCTACACCCTCAGCAGCACGCTGTTCGACTTCGACGCCAAGTATCCCCTGATTCAGGTGGCTCACTTCCCCGGCGCGAACGCGAACTGACGACCCATCCAGAGGCGGCTTCTGCTGTGGAGCGGGGTCGCTTCGAATCCAAAGCATTCTGACAGGACGTGGAGACGGACCATGACGAAGCGTGATCAAAAGCGATTGGTGAGGGCCTCCCTCGGGCGCGGTAAGAAGCTGGCAGCAGGCCTTGCCATCACAGCCGTGCTCGGTGGTGGCGTTTGGTTGATTCAGTCGGACATGAGTCCGGTGGGCAGCGTCCTGTCAGG
>CAYNOM010000883.1:0-2964 GCA_964398415.1 uncultured Polyangiales bacterium
TTTCGTCCTCGGCCCAAACCTGCGAAATACGCAGAGTATTCCTCGGTTTGGGCCTGCGGGCGCGCTGGCTCTGAGCCCTTTTTGCGACGCATCTTGAGTGGGGAGGGCGAGCCCTTGGATGTGCACTTCGCACCGGCTGATCTCGAGAGCATCGATCAGCTCAAGACCGAGGCCCTGTGCCTGCCGATCTTCTGCGACGAGCGTCCGCTGCGAGGGGCTCCCGGCCTGATCGACTTTAGGCTCTGCGGGCGCATCTCGGAGCTGCTCGTGCGCGGTCACATCACCGGGGCGCGCGACGAAGCCGTGCTCATGCCCGCGCGTCCGCGCCTGATGGCCGAGCGTCTCTTGTGGCTCGGGCTGGGTGAGCGCGAGGGCCTCGATGCCGCGCGCTTTCGCAGCGTGGTGTCTTCGACCCTGTCGCGGCTCGTGGGGCTCAAGATTCGCAGCGCAGCGCTCGTGCTGCCGGGGCGTGCGCAAGATCGCATGCAGGCCGCGCTGGCAATGGAGCTCTTGCTCGAGGAGTCTCAGCCCTACGCCGAGCAGCTCGACGAGCTCACGGTGCTCGACACGGCCGAGGCCCAGCGCGCGATGCTGCCCTTCGTCGACCGCGCGCGGCGCCGGGCCCTGGCCGAGCTGTGACGGGCGACTGCGATCCGCAGGCCAAGATCGGTAGAGGAGTGCTACGCCTTTCACGATGACCGGACACGCGAAGTTCTGGATCGATCGTGGGGGTACGTTCACCGACTGCATCGGGCTGTTTCCAGACGGGCGCCTGCGCGCGACCAAGGTGCTGTCGTCCGACGAAGCACCCCTTGTGGCGATCCGCCAGCTGCTCGGCCTCGACGCCGCAGAGCCGATTCCGCCCTGTGACGTGCGCATGGGCACCACGCTCGCGACCAACGCGCTGCTCGAGCGGCACGGCGTCGACACGCTGCTCGTCATCACCCGCGGGTTTGCCGATCTCTTGTTGATCGGCGACCAGACGCGCAGCGACCTGTTTGCGCTCGACATCCACAAACCCACGCCGCTGCCCGTGGCCTACGTCGAGACCCGCGCACGGCGCGCTGCCGACGGCTCGCTGGTTCAGGACGTCGACCTCCCGGCGCTGCGTACGGAGCTGTCTGCCCTCTGTGCTCGCGGCGTGCGGAGCGCGGCCGTGGTGGTGATGCACGATCACGTCGAGGGTAAGCTCGAGCAGCCGATCGTCGCGCTCTTGCACGAGCTCGGCTTCGAGCACGTGAGCGCCTCGCACGAGGTCTCTGCCGAGCTCGGCCTGCTCGCGCGCACCGAGACCACGACCGTCGATGCCTACCTCACCCCGCTGCTTCGCGCCTACCTCGAGCGCATGCGTGACGCGCTGCCCGAGAGCCGCGTGCGCATGATGCAGTCGAGCGGTGGGCTCACCGATGCGACGCGCTTTCGCGGGCGCGATGCGGTGCTGTCGGGTCCGGCGGGCGGCGTGGTGGCGCTCGCCGAGGTGGCGCGCCGTGCGGGCGAGGCGCAGGTGATAGGCTTCGACATGGGTGGCACGTCTACCGACGTGTCGCGCTACGCGGGCGAGCTCGAGCGCACCTACGAAGCCTACGTGGCGGGCGTTCGGCTGCGTACGCCGATGATGGACATCCACACCATCGCCGCGGGCGGGGGCTCTCTGTGCCGCTTCGATGGACACAAGCTGAGCGTCGGACCCGAGAGCGCCGGCGCGCTACCCGGCCCCTTGTGTTATGGCGCTGCCGAGGCGCGCGAGCTCGCCCTCACCGACGTGCACCTCGCCCTCGGACGCCTGGTCGACGACCGCTTTCCCTTTCGGCTTTCCCGTGAGCGCGTCGACGCGGCGCTCGATGCGCTGGCCCAGGCCATCCACCCAGAGCTGGGCGACCCCGAGCTCGCCCGCATGCGCGTGGCCGAGGGCTTCTTTCGCATCGCGGTCGAGAGCATGGCCGAGGCCATCCGGCGCGTGACGGTTGCGCGCGGGCACGATGTGCGTAAGCACGCCCTCGTCGTGTTCGGGGGCGCAGGCGGGCAGGCGGCTTGTGCGGTCGCGCGAAAACTCGGGATTCGCCGGCTGTTGTTCCATCCCCTTGCGGGCGTGCTCAGCGCCTTCGGCATGGGCGTCGCATCCGACACGGTGCATCGCGAGCGCGATCTGCACGCCGAACCTCTGTCGCCGCACACGCTGGCCGAGGCGACGCGCGTGCTCGACCAGCTCGCCCTCGATGCGCGCTCGGTGCTCGTGGCCGAGGGCGCTGTCGACCGTCGCATCCGCATCGTGCGGCGACTCGATCTCCGCTACGCAGGCACCGAGACCTCGCTCAGCTTGCCGCTGTGTGCCGAAGACGAGCTGCGCGAAGCCTTTCAAGCGGCTCACGCCCAGGCCTTCGGCTACACGCGCACGGCCCATCCGCTCGAGCTCGTGGTGGCGCGCGTCGAAGCCGAGCATGCTTCCGAGCAGGGCGAGGCGCTCCCCGCGCTCGCGGCGCAGGTGGGGCCGGCTCTGCCCCTCCGCATGCACCGCCTCTACACCGACGGCGCGTTCGTCGAGGATGTGCCGGTGTACGAGCGGACGAGCCTCGGGGCCGGCGCCACGCTCTTGGGGCCGTGCCTCGTGCTCGACGACACGGGCACGCTCGTGATCGAAGCGGGCTTCGTGGGCCGCCTGGGCCAAGATGGCGTGCTCACCTTGGAAGACCAAGCAAGCCCACGCAGAGAGCGCGCCGCGACCGATCGCGACCCGGTGCTGCTCGAGGTGTTCAACAACCTGTTCATGTCGGTGGCCGAGCAGATGGGCATGACGCTCAAGCGCACGGCGCTCTCGACCAACATCCGCGAGCGTATGGATTTCTCCTGCGCGGTGTTCGACCCGGAGGGCGGCCTCGTCGCCAACGCGCCGCACATCCCGGTGCACCTCGGCGCCATGGCCGAGTCGGTGAAGGCCGTGTTGAGCGCCCATCCCGAGCGGCGGCC
>CAYNOM010000884.1:0-2963 GCA_964398415.1 uncultured Polyangiales bacterium
CGAGGGAAGCTCGGGGCATGAACGGTTGGACACTAGGTCAGCAGTGGCGGTGGGTGGTTGCGGTGCCTGGGGTGGCGCGCACCCGGCGCGCTTCAGCTCGCCGAGCTCGCAGCGGCGAAGGCTTCGGGTGTGAGGACCTCTCCGCGACGTGCGGCTTTCGCTGCAGCGACGAGGTAGACGGCCGGGTCGACACCGACGAGTTTGGCGGTTTCGACGAGGGTGTAGAGCGTGCCTGCGGCCTGGCGTCCCCTATCGCTCTTGCTGCCGAAGTGGTTCCTCCGGCCGATGACGGGACCGCGCAACCCGCGCTCGGTGGGGTTGTTGCAAATCCAGGCGTCGGCGCTGTCGGTGTAGCGCACCATGTACGGCCAGGCGTTGGCGAGGTAGCGCATCGCTTTGTCGAGCGATGTGACGGTGCCGGCGGACTTGTGGGCGTCGAGCTTGGCCTTGATTTGTGCGAGCACGGGCTTGGCCATGGAGCGACGGGCTGCCAGGCGCTCGTCGGCCGAGGTGAACGGCATGGCTTCGATCTCGAACAAGCGCCCGATGAGTTGGCACATGGCGTCGGCCGTCGGATGGTTTTTCGCGGCTTCGCGGAACTTGCGAAAGACGTGCGACCAGCATCCCGTGAGTCGGGTCACCTGAGAAATCGTCACACCCGCGGTGTTCGTGCCGGCCATGTCGGCCGAGATCCAGCCGGCGAATTCGCCGATGAGGATTTTGAACGATGTGGCCGACTTGTCGCGGCGGACATCGAAGAATGCAGCCTTGGGCGCGCGGATGCACCAGAGCTGAAAGGGGTTGGCGGTCTTGGAGGACAGATTCTTCCAGGACGTCGTGTCGATGCCGAGAGCGGGGCCCGCGAGGATGGCCTTCTTGACGGCCTGCGCGGCTGGCTCGAGGAGAGTGGCCATCGCCCAGACGAGGTCCCAGAGACTCTGCGAGGTCACGGAGAGCCCGAGCCGCTCCATGATGCGAGTCTGCCGCGCGAGTGGCATATGGTCGGCATACTTGTCGATGACCACTTCGGCGGCGACTTCGAGGGAGTAGCGCCCGCCTTCGACCGCTCGCTCGGGCGCATCTTCAGGGGCGAGCGCGGTCTCGATGTGCCCACAACCGCACCGATACTTCTGGCGCTCGACACGCACGAGGACAAATTCGCGCGGCCGGACGTCGATAACCTCTGACGCCTCGACCTGGCCGGCGATGGGCATGAGGGTCTTGCTGCAACAGGGGCAGACCATGTCGGCGTCGTCGAGCAGGCCCGTGATGGTCTCGGTGCGCAGCTTGTCTTGCGACTTCCGGCCATGCCCTTTCCGAGGCTTCTTGGGCGGCGCGCTGGTGTCGTTGGAAGCGGCATCGCTGTCGGAAGTCGCCGGGGATTCGCCCTCGGACGGGGGGACGGGTGGCGCTTGCAGTGGGTCGAAGAGAGGGGCAGCTTGCGGCGTCTTGGGAGACTCGAGCTCGAGTTGCACCACGTCGGGTAGTTTGAGCTCGAGCTTCGCGGCGAGCTGGGCGAGCAGCTTCTCGTAGACCCGAATCTGCGCGTCCCGGAGCGCGATATCGCGTTCCGCCTGGGTCAGTCTTGCTTCGAGAAGTTCGCGCGTCACAGCGAGGCGCTATGATCCAAACCGTGGCACTTTGGCAATCAAATTCTGCGGTCGAATTTCACGCGGCGATGCGGCCACGACCCGCGCGGCCCCCTCGATGAAGAGGTTGAGTTCACTCGCCGTGAGCGACACCCCGACGGGGTTGCTGTCCGACGCGAACAGATTGGCAAAGCGCCCCTGAGCAAGCCGCTTCTGGAAGATGCAGAGCCCGGTTCCATCCCAGAGCAGAATCTTGCAACCCGTCCGGGCGCGATTGGTGAAGAGGAACAGGTCGCCCGAGAGCGGCTCCTTGCGCAGTTGCTGCTCGACGAGGCCATAGAGCCCATCGAATCCACGACGAAGGTCGACCGGCGCAGGCCAGGCCCAGACCTTGATGGCACGTGTCGACCCCAGCAGCATCAGCGCTCTCCCAGAAGGGCCAACGCTTGCTCGAGCGTCACGCCCTCGATGCGCCAGCCTGACGGCGACACCATCGACACCGACGGCGAGCGAGGGGCCTCGACGACGACCGGGACCGGTCGAGGCCGTGACGACCAGCGCACCAGCGTCGACACCGGGATTCCGAGTTCATCGGACAGCGCGCCCCAGCATCGACCCGACGCCCGTTCGCTCGCCACCCAAGCGACCACCTGCCCCCGCACCTCCGGCGGGTAACGACGACCCGCACCCTGCTCCAACCTATCCAACGACCGCATCAACTCCGAGTACGACATCTCCACCTCCGTCGCCGTCAATACGGGCGGGTGGCTCTTGAGTCACGACGTGGTCGGGCGAGCAGATACAACGCACACGACCGCCCCACTCCTGGGCGACGCCTCCGACCCATTCGCTATCACCGCCGCCATCGACCCGGCCATCGGCCGCGCCTCCGGCTCTCTCGACGCGATCCAGAGCCACTTCTACAGGTTGACGGTCCCGCCCGACCACAGCGGTCTGCGCGTCGCCGCCTCCTGCAACCAGACCTGCTCGCTCTACCTGCGCCGCAACATCGCTGCGACCGGCACCGTGCTCGGCTCGACCACCGATCAGCTCGGCCCGACGGTCTTCATCCTGCCCGCCAACACCACCGCCGACGACAACACCTATGTCGAGGTGCGCGCGCGTGGCACGGCGCTCGACTACACCCTGCGCGTCGACCCCCGCGAGTCCATCCCCCTCACCTGGGATCCCGGCACCTCCCCTTCAGGCACGCACATCGCACAGGCCCCCGACACGCTCGGCGGCGATTATGCCTTCCGCATCACGACGCAGGCCTCCCTGTGGTCCGCCTGGCGCTCGGCCCTGACCGTCACAGCCGGCGAGGCCGACCTCTACCTCGGCCAGAACACCATCCCCGCCATCACCGCCACCCAC
>CAYNOM010000885.1:0-2963 GCA_964398415.1 uncultured Polyangiales bacterium
GCGTGCTGCCGTGGGGACTTGTGGACAATCGACCCTTCCTGCGCTGTCTGCATGGACTCTCGCGTGTACTGCTGCGTCGTGATGGACGCGAAGGCGCGGTCGAGGCGTTGCGACGCCTGCTTCGACTCGATCCGGGCGATCACCTCGGCGCTCGCGCCAGCCTTGCCGCGATCGAGGCTGGGAAGACCTGGCGAGACATGGAGACGGCAACGTGAGCGAGTACCGATTCTATGAGTTTGTCGCGCTCGACAAGCCGCTCACCGCGACGCAAATGGACGAACTTCGCGCAATCTCCACACGCGCGGAGATCTCGTCCACGCAGTTCCGCAATGAGTACCACTGGGGCGACCTCAAGGCCGCCCCCGAGAAGCTCATGGAGCGCTACTTCGATGCGCACCTGTACTTCGCAAACTGGGGCACGCACCGGCTCATGTTGCGGCTCCCCAAGGCTCGCGTAGACCTGAAGGCACTGAAGCCGTACTTCGACGGCGGGAACGCGGCGCGGTGCACCGTCGCAGGGGACCGCGTGATGCTGGATCTCGTCAGCGACACTGAGGAGCCCGAGTACGAAGAGGAGAGCCAACGGTCGCTCGCAGCGCTGTCTCCACTGCGCGCCGAGCTGATGCGAGGCGACCTGCGGCCGGCCTACCTCGCCTGGCTGTTGGCGGTGTCGGCAGACGACATCGACGACGGCGCGGAAGAGCCGCCTGTACCCGACGGTCTCGCAATGCCAACGGCGGCGCAGGCGGCGCTCATCGAGTTTCTGCGCATCGACGTCGACCTCGTAGCAGCGGCCGCGAGCGGTAGCGCTGCTCTGAGGGACGACCGCGCACCGCTTCGCCGATGGCTCGCGACACTCTCAACCAAGGAGAAGGACGCTTGGCTCCGGCGAGCCGTGGAAGAGCCCGAGCTGGCGGTCGGCGGTGAATTGCTTCGCGCGTTCCGGGCCACGACGAAACGCGAAGGCCCCGGCCGACGCCGCACCGTGGTCGAGCTGCGCGCCCTCGCCGAAACACAGCGGGCCGACCGGGACAAAGCCGAGGCCGCACGCGCGAAGAAGGCCAAGGCCGCCGCGGACGCAGCCCGCCAGCGCCAACTCACGAAGCTCGCTCGAGATGTGGGGGGCGCTTGGGCCAGACTCGAAAAGCACGTAGCGGCCAGCGAGTACGACCTGGCCATAAACCTCGCCATCGACCTACGCGACCTTGCCACTAGGGATGGCACGGCCACGGCTTTCGATCAGCGCTTCAAGGCCCTCCGCAAGCGTCAGTTGCGTCGCCGGGGGTTCTTCGATCGGTGGAAACGCGCGAACGAAAATGAACAGCGGAATGGGTGACGACGAGGCCGCGAAGCTTGTTCGCCGCGCGTCGTAGCCCCCTCGCCTCCGCTCGCCGCGCGGCGCCTTGGTCACCACGCTTCATTCCGCAAGTCACGCAATCAGGTGCGCGGCGGTCGAGCCCCGACTGCGCGCCCTCGCTCGCGAGTCCACAGTCCGTCGACAGCATGGCGACGCCCCACGACAAGCTCGCGAAGACCGTGTTCTCGCAGCTCGAGCACGCTCGCGCCGAGCTGTCCTCAGTGTTGCCGCAGGCACTCGTCGAAAGGGCTCACTGGGAGACTCTCGCGCTCGTCTCAGGCGAGTTCGTCGATCCACCGCTCGCGCACCTGCACACTGACCTGCTGTACACGGTGCGGATCGGATCCTCCGAGGCGTGCATCTACGTGCTGTTCGAGCACATGTCCTCGGTCGAGCGCACCATGGCGTTCCGACTGCTGCGCTACATGACGAGGGTGTGGGAGCGCTTTGAGCAGGACCGCCCTGGCACAGCGCTCCCGATCATCATTCCGGTGGTGCTCCATCACAGCGACACAGGCTGGACCGCGCCGACTCGCTTCCGCGAGTTGCTCGACCTCGGCGACCTGGGCGCCGCCGTGGCACCCTTCGTACCCGACTTCACCTTCGTCCTCGATGACCTCTCCCGGCTCGACGACGAGGCGCTGCGGGCGCGCGCTCTGACGGAGCTTGGCCGGCTGACGCTGCTCGTGCTGCAGCGCTGCCGCGGGGCCGAAGACCCGGTGTCGGTACTCCGCCCTTGGATGCAAACCGTGGTGGCCGTGCTCACTGCCCCAAAGGGGGTGGAGGCGCTCTCAGCCATCGCAGGCTATATTATCGAGGCCAGCGAGGGGCGCCCTGAAGACATCGGGGCGTTCTTCCGCGAGCTTGGACCAAGGGCACAGGAGGCGTACGTGACGGCTGCAGAAAAGCTCACCGCGCAGGTACGGGCCAAGGCGCTCGAACAGGGCCGCACGGAGGGCCAGGTTGCCCTCCTGAGCCGGCTACTCACGCTCCGCTTTGGCGCCGTGCCCGAGGGCGCTCAGGCGGCCATCAGGGCCGCAAGCCCCGCCGAGCTCGACCGCCTGGCCGAGCGGGTGCTCAGCGCCGCGACGCTCGACGAGGTGTTCGCGCGCTGACGGCGCGGATCGCATCTGGGCAAAACCCCTTTGGTTCTAGGTGCTTGGCTTGTTCGGTTTTCGTGTTCGGTTTCCGATTTGCCTGGTTAACCCACGACCTCGGCCCCTTAAGAACAGTCAGCGCTGAGGGCCAACCGGGGAGCAAGAGTCCACGGTAGTGGGAGAAAACGCGAGCCCTCAAAAGCTCCAAAGTGGGACTCGAAATCGACCGGGGTTGGCCACGACGACGCCGACCTCCCGCGAGTGCCACCGAGGTCGGAGTCGATTGCCGGTCAGTAGAGTCGGGCACCCGACGCGGCGGAGCCCGGCCGCACGGCGTGGACGACCACCATGAAGACCGCACCGAAACCAAAGAACGCCGAGACCGAGAAATGGCTCACGACGCTGGTCGAGCGTGCGAAGGCGCTGGATGCGATCTTCGCCTGCGGCGGCGAAGTCGAGGTGGCCGCCCCGCTCACGCTTCGCGGTCCCGGCGGAAAGAAGCTCGAAGT
>CAYNOM010000886.1:0-1886 GCA_964398415.1 uncultured Polyangiales bacterium
CGGCGGCGCGCGAGCCGTCGACCGAGACGCCGAGCGAGCAGTAGCCGTGCCGGTCGGGCGGCGACACCTGCACCAGCGCGACGTCGAGCGGCAGGATGCCCTGGCGGAAGAGCGCCGGCACTTCGGAGAGGAAGGTCGGCACGTAGTCGGCGCGGCCCTCGGCGACCGCCCGGCGCATGTTGGGGCCGATGAACAGGCAGCGGACGCGGAAGCTGCGCTCCATGCCGGGCTCGGCGTATGGCGCCGGGCCCTCGGTGTGCAGGTGGACGACCTCGACTTCGCTGAGCTCGCCGGCGCGCGCGGCGAGCGCTTGGACGAGCGGCACCGGCGCCGCGGCCGCGGTGTGGACGAAGACGCGGTCGCCCGAGCGGACGTAGCGGACGGCCTCGTCGGACGGCACGGGACGGATCATGGAAAGGAGCCTAGCGGACTTGCTCGGGAGCGCAGAGCGACGCGAGCGGTACGATCACGGGGAACCGTCATCAGGCGCATCTGCGACGGGCCGACTCGATGGCGCTCCCGGGGCGACGAAATCAACAGCACCGTACAACGCCTCTTGGTTCGGGGAGGACGCTAGAAAGGACCGCAGACCACCCGTGCGGATCGGGTCGACCCGCCCTTCGAAGTGGGGCCTTCGACGTGAGTGCTGTGCGAGCATGGTACGCAAACTCACTAGGAGGTGCACTCGTGGGCGATCGGCGTGAGATCACGAGGCGAACCTTGATGACGGCAGGTGCAGCTCTTGCTGCATTGGCTCCTGGCGATGTGGCCGCGGCGCTCCCCAGGCGTGCAGAATCCCCAGAACGGTCTCTCGCAGCGGGCACGCTCCGAAGCGCCCGAGCCCGAGTCCGAGAGATTGTCGCGACCGTGCGATACGAGATTGCGACCGTGAGCGAGGGACCGAGCTCCGAGGAAGCGATTTTTCCGCAGAGCGGAACGATCAGGTTCTACTACGACAAGCTTGACGGCTACCGGCAGGAACTCCGAGCCGACTCGCACCTGGTCATTCGCGTCGCAGACCCCAAGCTCGTCGTCGAGGCCCGGCTCGAGGACGACGTCGTCATCAGCCTGACGGAGGAAGTGCGCCCGAACCCGGACACGACCTCTCTTTTCGAGCTTCTCCTCCCGGCACCTCTGGACGCACCTACGATGCTCGCTGGAGAGAAGTGGCTTGGAGACTGGCTGTGCAGCGGGCTCGTGCAAGGGGATCGAAGATACTGGGTCTCCGAGGACCCGGTCGTTGTGCGTCAAGCGGACAGGTTCGTCGACGAGTCGACGGTCGCCGACGAGTTGATCTACGAGGAGTATGCGGAGGTCGCCAAGGGCGTCTACTTCCCGGGCCTCATCCGAGGCAAGAGCTTCGGGAGTGGGGGGCGGATTCGAGAAGAAAGATCCTACGTGGTCGAAGAACTCTCATTGTGCAGTGACTTCGACCGAGAACTGATCTCGCCTGCGGCGCTCCTCCGCGAGTACCGCCACGAGAATGGCTGACGATGCGCCTTCGCCATCACTTCGAGGTCGTCAATCCAGCCGCAATCACCCATACGGCGAGCGCCGCCGCGTCCTGTGGGGAGTATCAGGATGCGCCGGTCTGCAAGAACGGGGAGTCGGACGTCACCTGTTCGACAGAGAAGTACCGGGGCTGTGCTCCTGGAGAGACGGATTGCGCCGATAGTGGCACGAACAACGACGACCGCTGTTGTGCAGGCAGCAGTCGGCACGGTCCCGGAGACAACATCGATCATCAGTATTGCTCAACGAGCGACGCCGAGTGGGGAGGCTTCGCTGACCCTTGGTGCCTGATTGGATTGACAAGCGACGGCAACAAACCACGGATCTAGAGCTTCGACTCAATGCGCCGGGCTGCCTCTGGTAACGATGACTCT
>CAYNOM010000886.1:1896-2963 GCA_964398415.1 uncultured Polyangiales bacterium
ACGAGTTTCTAGCGCACGCTAATGCCGGCGGTTTCGACACCGCGGTCCGTCGAATCGAGGCGATCTCGAGCCACAGGACCGTTGCGGCGATGATGTCCGATCTTGTCCAGCTTGAGAACGCGACATCATTAGCTAAGTCCGTTCCGCCTCTGAAGCGCCCCTCGCCTGAACGGTGCCAACCCGGCGGAATCACTCTGTTCGTTACTCAGACGTGCAACCTGGCATGTTCCTATTGCTACGGAGGTGGCGGCGCCTACGGGAGCACGAGGCCGCGCCTCTCGCGGAGCGAGGCACTGCGTGCCATCGATCTCATGCTTGGCAGAGCACCTGATCGGCGGGAATTCACGATCACGTTCTTTGGAGGCGAGCCTCTTCTCAACTTCTCGCTCATTCGAGCAGTCGTTCAGTACTGCAGCTCCGTCGGCGCCAGGAGGAAGATCCGATTCCGTTACTCTTTGACCTCTAACGGGACCATTCTCACCGAGGAAATGGTCGAGTTCCTTCGGGCGCATCGCTTTGCAGTGATGATCAGCTACGATGGAGACTCGCAGGACAGCCAGCGACCCTTCCGGTCCGGAAGGCCATCCGCGCACCTCGTGCGGAAGAACCTCCAGCGGTTAGTCGAGGCTGGCGTGCGTCCAGAGATTCGCGCCACACTTACGCGGCAGTCGGCGAACAAGGAGACCATCGAGACGCTCGTGCGGCTCGGAACGAAACTGGGCGGGAGCAGAGTGCTCGCCGCTCCTGCATCGCAGCCAAAGCGCCATTCGCCACCTAATGCGCTGCCCATCAAGCTGGGCGCGGTCGAGCATTCGGCGATTGAGGCAGCGTTCCGAGGGCTGACCGAGAGAGCAATCGCAGCCTGCGAGCGTGGACTGACGCCGCAGCGCACTTTCGATCCACATCGGATCGTGATCGAAGCTGTGCTCGAGGGAAAGGCCCGAGGGCTGGGGCGATGCGGCGCTGGCCTGGGCATGTCTGCCGTGTCCACGGACGGCACGATCTACCCGTGTCATCGCTTTGTTGGCATGGATGAGTACTCGATAGGCAGTGTTCGCGACGGGTTC
>CAYNOM010000887.1:0-2959 GCA_964398415.1 uncultured Polyangiales bacterium
TCGCGCACCTCGGCATCAAGGAGCGACATTGCGGCACTCCGCGAGTCCGTTGTTGATCCAGTGGTCCAGTGCGGCCCTGTAGCCCGTGCTTCCGAAAGCGGCGCTCAGGTCGGCATAACGCGCCAGATAGGCGCGAGGTGAAAAGTGTGCGCTCGCGTCACGACCTTCGTTGATGCCGTGCTGCAGATAGTGGTTCTGGAGCGCCTGGCGGTCGTTGCCGAAGGCCGCCTGCAGGTCCGAATAGCGCATCCTGTAGTAGTCCGGGTCGAGGACATCCAGATAGCCGCTCGGGCAGCTGGGCAGCCCTCCCGCCCTACATCCGATAGCCGGCCCCTCGCATGCGTCGACGCAATCGGCGGCACCGTCGCCGTCACTGTCCGCGTCTGACGTGCCGCAGCCACAGATGCCGCGAGTCGTCTTCCCTGGATCGCTCGGACATCCATCGGAGCAATCCGCCGTGCCATCTCCGTCGGCGTCCCGCTCGCTGTTGCCGCAACCGCAGGCGCCGCTTCCCACCTTGTGCGGATCGTCGGGACAGGAGTCGAAGCAGTCGGGGGTGCCATCGTCATCGCGGTCGACCTCCGAGATGCCGCAACCGCAGCTGCCGGGCTCGGTCTTGGTCGAGTCCATGGGGCAGCGATCCGCCGGGGCCTTCGGGGCAGCCTCGACCGCCAAGGAGAACGACTCGACCACGGCATCGACCAGGATCTCCCGCATCGACGCGTCCGCACCGTCCGCGCGCTTGGCGAGCGTCACCGGCACGCACGCCTCATTCGGGCGTACACCGCGGTGCATGGCGTAGGTCAGTGCCTTCTCGGCCACACAGGCGGAGAACTCAGGTGCATCGGCAATCGCCTCCGCGAGCTCACGCGGTCCCGGCACGTGCTCGCCGAACAGCTCGAGCGAGCTCTCGATGGCATGTCCGTTGGCGTCGACTTCGCGCCACCGCCCACTCGCGTCGTACTTCTCGAGGGCGAGGCCGACCGGATCCATCTCCCCGTGGCACGAAATGCACTGGGGACCGCTCATGCGGTGGATCGCCATCTGCTCGGCGAGCGGTGCCGTCCGATCGATGGTCTCGAGGGAGGACGCGATCTGCTCGGCCGTGGCAGCGTCGAGCCGCGGCATCTCTCGGCAAAGCAGCCGCGTCAGCGTCCAAAGGCCGCGGTGAATCGCGCGGCGGAAGTCCGACCCCTTGGCCGTGCTCGTGAGAAAGCGGCCCTGGGACAGGAGACCACCGCGCTCGTCGGTCTCGACCTGCTGCATGGATGTGCCAGCCGGATCGAAGGGCAGCCCGTAGTGTGCCGCTAGGTCGGCGTCGACGAATGTGAAGCCAGGCAGAAGCAGCGACGAGGGTGGTAGATCCTGCGCGAGCACCTCGGCAAACACGGCCTCGGCCTCCCGGCGCATCGCCGCGTCGAGGCCTTCTTCGTTCGCCGTGTCGTTGCTTCGAAAGCCTAGCCACTGGCCGGCGAAGTCGCGCACGATGCGCTCCGCGTACTGTTCGACCAGCCGCTCCGCCTCGGCCCGCAGCACCTTTGGATCGAGGAGCTCACCGCTCTTCGCCAAGGAAAGCAGCCTCTCGTCGGGCACCGAGGCCCGGAAGAACAGCGCGAGCCGCGACGCGAGGGCGTAGGCGGATTCGTCGGGCGTGAATGCCCCCGGCAGCAACTCGGGCTTGAACGTCGCCTGCGGAGAGAGCAGCACGGCCTGGGCCGCCGCACGCAGCCCCTCGTCGAATGGCTTCGGAATGCTCGCCGCGGCCGCGCTCGCATACACCTTCTCGTACAGCTGCCTCCAGGGAGCGATCTCGCCTGCACGCAGCGGTCTGCGAAACGCCCGCTCGGCGAGCCGTGTGACCACGCTTTCGGCGCAGTTGTCCCAGTTACGTAGCGCGCTCGCCTCGACGCAGTCGGCGGTCAGCGTCTTCGAGCGTACGACTCGCTCGGCGAGCTGCTCACTGGTGCGCAGCTGCTCCTCGAGCGCGCGCGCGTCGATGCGGGTTTCGGTCATCGTGTCGAAGCCGTAGACCTCGGCGACGGGAGGCCAGTGCTCGAACAGCGCCGCGTCCACAGCCTCCCCGAGCACGTCTTCTGCGAGGTTGCGGTACTCAGCGTTGGACAGCCGCAACAGCTTGGTCACCGCAGCGGGTGCTGGCCGCTCACACAGGCTCTGTGCCGCGGGCTCAGGCGCGCTGTCGCTCGAGCCCGCGTCGCCGCTCAGCCCCGACGCGGGCCCGGCGGGGCCGTCGATCAGGTCGCCGAAACATCCCGACACAAGCAGCCCCAGGAGGCTGAGCGACAGCCACGTGACACCACGCCCTACATCCTGCGCGGCACACAGCCACCACCGCTCCCAACAGGCTTTGCGGACCGCCACGTACACCTCCTAAGTCGCAACCCCAAGGGCCCCAGGGCCGAAAAAAGGGTGCAAGGTTTGTTGCCGGCACGGTCATCTTCCTTCGGGCCGAGAGTCCCGTCGCGCCGAGCGCGCTCAATGAAGCGCTTCGGATGACGGGGCAGCGGCGCGGTTGGGATCCGTCCTGGGCCACCACGGGAAAAACATGTTCGTGCGCCGTTGATACTCCCGGTAGCCCTCTCGCTTCGTGGCGGAGTAGTACTCCGCGGGGATCGCACCGGTCAGGTACACGATCGTGATGTACATCGTGACCGCGGCGCCGAGCGAGCCCACGCCGAGCGAGATCCAGATCGGCCACGGCTCGGCGGCTTTTAGCGCGAGCCACGAAGGCACGGCCGCCACCACCAGACCGGTCCAGACCAGCCACTCGGCAAAGTAGTTGGGGTGGCGGCTGTAGCGCCAAAGACGTCGCGATCAGCAGGCCGGGCAGCGCTAGGACGCTCGCGTTGGCCATCCCTTGAGCCATGATCTCGGCCAGCGTGTGCAACTAGGCAGTGTCTTCATAGGCGCTGATTTCTGGATCAAATCGATCGGTTGTGAT
>CAYNOM010000888.1:0-2954 GCA_964398415.1 uncultured Polyangiales bacterium
TGATCGAGCATCCTGATCGGCTGATCAGCAAGCAGGAGCTCAAGCGCGAGGTGTGGCAGGCGCAGCGCTTGAGCGACGGTGTCACTGCCAACGCGGTGGCCAAGCTGCGCCGTGCGCTGGGTCAGCCTGCCGAAGCGGTTGCGCCGATCGAGACCGTCCGTGGTCGAGGTTACATCTTCCATCCGCCGAGGGCCGCGAACGAGGACGACAGAGAGCCGGCGCCCGCCGCGGTCGCGTCCTCACCTCCGACCGAAGAGCAAGATCCCTTCGTGGGCCGTGCCGGGGCCCTCGACAGCCTCACGAAGAAACTGGAGCGCGTCCGCCGCGGCGCTGCAGCTCTGGTGCTCGTCTGCGGCCCGGCAGGGATTGGCAAGACGCGCCTGGTGAAGGAGCTCGTGCGCCGGGCGGCGCTAGACGGAACGCCGGCATGGCTGGGCGCCGCCTACGAAGGCGAGGGCTTTCCGCCCTATTGGCCCTGGATGCAGATCGTGCGTGAGGCCCAGCGTAGCGAGCCCACCGCGTTTGCCCGGGCCCTGCCCAAGGGGGCCCACCTGCTGTCGCATTGGATCTCGGGCGTCGATCCGCTGCAAGCGCCCGGGGAGGCCCCCGATCCGCAGACGGTACGCTTCCGCCTGTTCGACGAGCTGACGCGCTGCTTACGCACCCTTGCTGCGGAGGGGCCCCGGCTCGTGGTGCTCGACGACCTGCAGTGGGCCGACGCCGGCAGCATAGACCTCTTGGGTCACGTCGTTCGCGCCCTCGACTCGAGCCCCGTGCTCTTCGTCGCTACCCTGCGCGACGAAGAGCCGCGTTCGAGCAGCGTCGACGACACGCTGTCGAAAGTGAGTCGGATCGCCACGCGGGTACGCCTGGCCGGTCTCACCGAGGAGGAGTCGCGCACGCTCGCCCACACGCTGCGCGACAGCGACCCCCCACCCGAAGCTCACCTGCGCGAGCTCTTTCAGCGCTCCGAGGGCAACCCCTTCTTCATCCGACAGTTTCTAGAGTGGTGGACGGAGGCGGGCTCAAACCTGGCCCGTCGCGATGCGCTGCCCCCGGGCGCTCGCGACATGATCCGACGCAGGCTCGCGAGCCTGCCGTCCCAGACCCAGCGCGTGCTCGCGGCGGCTTCGGTGCTGGGAGCACAATTTCGTGCTTCGCGCCTCAGCGAGATGCTTGGAGAGTCGACCGACGCGGTCCTCGAAGCGCTCGCGGCTGCGTCGCGGCTAGCGGTGGTCGCCGGGGTGCCCGGTACCGACGAGTTCGTCTTCACCCATGCCTTGCTTCAGGAGACGCTGTACCAAGACATCGACGTTCAAACGCGCGGAGCTCTGCACTCCCGCGCCGCCGACAGCTTTGGCTCGGACACCGACAGCGCGAGCGCAGGTCACCTGGGTGAACGCGCGCGGCACCTCGTACATGCGCTGCCGTCCCGGCTCGAAGAAGCCGTGCGTGCGTGCGAGGGCGCAGCGAAGGCGGCGCAGCGATCGGCGGGCTTCGAGCGAGCCAGCGACCTGCTCTCCCTGGCGATCAACAAGCTCGAGGTCGAGGGATCGTCGCCCAACGAGCAGGCGCGCCTGTGGATCGAGCTCGCGGACAACCACTTCTTCGCTGCATCGCTCGATCGCGCGTGGCCTGCGTACCATCGAGCCGCGGAGCTCCTGCGCTCCACGGGGAGCAGCGAGCTGCTCGCCAGGCTTGCGCCGCCGATGGTCCGATCCGTCAACATGGGCTCGGGCGACGCCGAATTCGCGAGGGCCTTGGTCGACGAGGTGCTGCGCACGCTTCCGGCAGACGCCCTTCGCGAACGCGCCTGCACCTTGGCGCAAAAGGCACAGCTCGCCTTGGAGCTGAGCGCGGCGGAGCGAAACGCACTGCTCGACGAGGCCGACGCCTGCCTCGACGATCCGCTCGTGCGGATCGAGGTGGCCTATGCGCGCAACATGCTGCGCGACCCGACCACGCTGGAGCAAAACGAAAAGGCCGCCTCCGCGCTCTTGGCCCTGACCGAAGCCGAGAACCCGGAACCGAGCACCATTCGATATCGCACCTTGCACCGGCTCGGAGTCCACCTCACTCGCTATGTGTGCGGAGTGATCTCGTGTGACCTGGAAGCGGCGGATCGCGCGGTGGCCAACATGGCACTGCTCGCAGCCTCGTCTCACATGCGTGCCGTGGAGGTCGTCTTGGCGCTGATGCGCGCAGGCCGTGCGCTGGGCGATGGCAGGTTCGACGAGCTCAGCGCGATCTTGGGGGGCTCGCTTTCGACGTTGACCGACACCATCACGCTCAACGAGGCGCTTCGCAGCTACCAGCTTCAGCTGGCCGAAGTGAAGGGATCGCTGACGTTGCTCGAGAAGCTCGAGCTTCCGCCCCCACCCGAACGCACGAACGCGACACCCCGTCAGCGCACGGACATGGTGATCATGCACGCCTACTTCTACGCGCTGACCGGACGACCGGAGCATGCGCGGCAACTGCTCGGACGCGTCGCGCGCCGGGACATCGAGCGCATGCCCGTCCTCTACGGAGATCTGGGAGTGCTCTGCGGGGTCGCGCGGATCTATGCCGAGCTCGGCGACGAGTCGGGCATGCGGTTCGTCTACGACAAGCTGCTGCCGTTCGCGGGGCGCAACGCGCTCATGCCCACCTTCGCGTACTACGGGGCCGTCGATCACTTCCTGGGCATGCTGGCCGACAAGCTGGGCGACCGAGCCCGCGCCCGCGAGCACCTTCAGGCGGCTGTCGAGATCAACCGCCGCCTCGGGATGGCGCGACAGACGAGCGACTCCGAAGCCCTCCTCGCCAGCCTGAGCTGAGCTCCACGGCCGCACGCGAGACCGTCCTGGGACCGAGCAGCGAGGCCCAGGGGCGATCCCCACGCGAACGACTGCGGCCCGACGTGATGAATCCGTGATGGAGCCGTGGAAAGGCGCGGGGCTCAAATCGCCAAC
>CAYNOM010000889.1:0-2954 GCA_964398415.1 uncultured Polyangiales bacterium
GATCATCGCACCTCCAACGAAGCTCGGGTCGTCGGCGCAGATCACGAGCGGCTTCGCCTTGCAGCGTGCGAGGGCTTGCTCGGCGAGCGACGCGAACTCGCGGTCGACGATCAGGGCACGCGTGCGCGCGTGGTCGAGCATCTGAGCTATCTCGTTCGCGCCGAGGCGCACGTTGAGCGCGTTGAGCACCGCGCCGATCATGGGCACACCGTAGTGGGCCTCGAGCGCGCAAGGGACGTTTGGCGCGAGCACACTCACCACCTGCCCAGGGCCGATGCCACGCCGCGCAAGGCCCGAGGCGAGACGGCGCGCGCGCGCGTAGAGCTCGGCATAGCTGAGCCGCAGCGCCCCGTGAATCAGGGCTGTGCGCCCAGGGTGTGCGAGGGCTGCGCGCTCGAGAAAGCCGAGCGGCGTGAGGGGCACGTGGTTGACGGCGGTGCGTTCGAGGCCGTGTTCGAAGCGTTCGAGGTCGTTCATGGATCCCGGATGGTCAGACTCGCGCCGAGCGCGACGACTTCCATCGGATCGTAGTCACAACGGGGCAGGTGGCCAAAGTAGCGCGCCACGCCTTCGCGCACGCAGGGCATCAGCGTGCTGCCGCCCGAGAGAAACACCGCGTCGATGTCCGAAACCCTGAGCCCCGCCGAGTGCAGCACCTCGTCGCAGGTGGCGAAGCTGCGTCCGATGAGCTCACGCGCCAGGCTGTCGAGCATGGCCCTGTCGAAGGACAACGACTCCCCCGCGAAGGGGGCCGCCGGATCGACCTGGGCTAGCTCGATGCGCGTCTGCCCAGCGAAGCCGAGCCGCACCTTGGCGCGCTCGCACTGCACGACGAGTCGGTCTCTGATCAGCGCGTCGCTCTTCAGATCCCAGCCGAAGCGCTTCATCACCTCGACCGCGACCCAGTCGGCGATGGCCGAGTCGACGTCGTCGCCACCCAGGTAGGGATCGCCGGCGTGGGCCAGCACCTTGGCGGGCAGGGCCTCGCAGTCGACGATGGCGAGGTCGAAGGTGCCTCCGCCCATGTCGTAGATGGCCACGCGGCCTTGATGGTGGCCGAAGGTGGTGACGTAGGCCGTGGCCGTGGCCACCGGTTCGGGAATCAGGTGCACCTCACCGAGCCCTGCCGCCCGCCCGGCCTCCATCGTGGCGTTTCGCGCCGCTTCATCGAAGGCCGCGGGCACCGTGATCACGACGCGGGTCGTCGTCGGGTCGACGTTGAGCTCGGAGACGGCCTTGCCGACGACCTTGGCGGCGATGTCTGCGGCCGTGAACACGCCTGCGCGCGTCTTGAAGGCCACCACCCCATCGCGGTCGACGAGATCGTAGGCGTATTGCTCGCGAAAGCGCTGCGTGGTCGACGCGCGCATGGTCTGTCCCATCAGGCGCTTCGAAGACGCGATGGTGTTCTTCGGATCGATGGCGCGACGCTTCTTGGCCTGGGCTCCGACCACCTGGGCACCACTCGGCGGGAACGCCACCACAGACGGAATGGTGGCGACGCTCTCTGCTCCGAGCTGGTGCTGAACGACCGTCCCGTCGAGGGCCAGGGCGGTGTTCGTCGTGCCAAGGTCGATTCCGAGGGTACGCATGGGCTGGTGCTTCCGTGGGGGTCAGCGTTGTTCTGCGACGTAGTGGCGCAGCGATGCGGTGGCCTTCTCGTCGGCGTCGATGAACTCCATCGCGTAGTGGAGCAGCACCTCGTCGAGGGCGACGCGCACCTCTGCGCGCGTGACGAGGCGCTCGTTGTGGCCGGGGATGAAGAAGGAGAGGGTGCCGGCGCTGCCGATCTCGAGGTGCACGCTGGCCTCGAGCAGGATGCCGAGCTCACTGACGTCGATGGCGTTGGCGAGCGTGCCTGGGCCGTGACCGGGCAGCCCGAAGCCCGTGAGGTGCACGAGCGTCTCGATGTGGGCGCGCGGGGCGCGGCGGGTACGGATCTGCAAGAGCTCCGCGCTGGTGGTCAAGAGCTGCTCGGCGCTGATCGGATGCACGAGCCGCCCATCGCACAGCCCCTCGATGTCCGGATCGTCGCCGCCCAAGGTCTCTGACACCATGAGCAGCTTCACGTGGGGTACCGCAGCGCGCGTGGTCGTGCAGAACGCGCGTGCGGAGGCACCTTCGAGATCGCTGCGAAAAACCACCAGATCGGGGCGCCACGCGGTAGCGATGGCCAAGGCCTCGTCGGCGTGATGGGCGGCGCGCACGGAGAAGGATCGGCGATCGAAAAACGTAGAACCGATCTCTCCAGGCACGACCTGGTCAGGCACGACGAGCACGCGCTTCAAGTCCCCTCCCTCAGCGTTCTCGGGATTGTACCCCCCGCGCTGCGCCGAGTGACTCCGGAAAATCTAAACGAAACCTGGGCCAACCCACATTCTCTCACCTTGCGTGTCCCGTAGGTCTCAGCCCAGAATGCGTTACCCCCACCACACTGAAAGTGTCGAATGATGCGGCCAAACTGTCGATCGTTGCCCCGCGGGCCCTCGCTGCGGCTCGCCTCGCTGTTGATGCTCTGTGCGGCCCTGTCGGGCTGCTCCGCCGATGGCGCCGGCACCAAGGGATCGAACCAAATCACCGATGAGGTGATGGATGACGGGGGGCCGGCACGTCGCGACGGTGGCGTGTCCTTCGATGACCACGACCGTGACGGGGATGGGCTCGAAGACTTCGAAGACAACTGCGACGACGTGGCGAATCCCGACCAGGCCGACAGAGACGGCGACGGGGTGGGAGACGTCTGCGACAACTGTCCGGACGTGGCCAACTCGGCCCAAGACGACGCCAACGGTGACGGCAAGGGCGACGCGTGCGTGCTGCCGCTGCTCTCGCCGAACGGAGACGAAGACGGCGACGGCATCCCGAACGCCGAGGATCTGTGCATCTACGTCAAGTCGCCCGACAACAGCGATACGGACGGCGATGGCGTGGGCAACGTCTGCGACAACTGCGTC
>CAYNOM010000890.1:0-1923 GCA_964398415.1 uncultured Polyangiales bacterium
GCGCGCGCTGCTCGGTTGGTTGTCCCAGGAGGGCTGGGCCAAGCCCACGCGCGCGCTGGCGCTGCATTTGCCGCTCTACCACTGGCTCGTCGAGCGGGCTTGAGTCGCGGTGATGGGGGGGCCAGCGGCCTGCCCCGGTCGTCGCGGACTGTAGGCTCATGAGCCCACCCACCTGGTGGAGGCCCCTGCATCTTCGAGCTAGCTCAGGCTAGCTCGAGTTCTCGTATCCTAACCGGTGTAACGTCTTCAAACTCGACCACGGCGCGCAGCTTGGCTCCGCAGTGCGTGCAGACCGTTACGCACATTTCACGGATCGCTCCGGTATTGGGGGGCGTCCCCCACGTATCCCATGTGTCGTAGTCATCTGAGCCCGGTGGGAACCAGCGCATCCGCTCACCCAAGCGGTAGTCATGCTCCATGAATCTTCCAGATTCGTCGCCCTCGTAGTCGGACGCAATATGCGTTTGCGCCCGCAGTTTCGCTCGCACGCCGCACTGCGGGCACTCGCGCTCGAACACAATGTAGTTGTACGCGGCCACTAGAAAGGCTCCGTGAAGGAGAACTTCTCCAGGAGGTTAGCATCGCGGGTCATCAACGGAATGCCCTCCTTCACAGCAGAATCTACCACCGCAGGGTCTCCAGCGGAGCCTTGTCGGATGTTCCTGGCCGTACGCCGCGCACCTGCCGCTTCGGCCGCCGCTCGTCCTGAGGCGTCTGACGGGGCACCCAAGCGGCCGCCTCTATCGCGCAAGAACTGCCTCAGCGTTTTGGCATTCGCGCGCCGTGCTCCCGCATTCCCCAAGGCCGCACGTTGAGCAGCTGAGCCCTTGAGGAACTCGCGCGCTGACTGAGGTGACACGACCGGCGCGCGGCCACGCAGGGCCCTCGCGGCCGCGCCGTCACCTTCGATTGCGTTTACCAATGCGTTGTTGTCCATGGCGACGACACCTGGGCACGCGTTGTGCGCCAGCACTGACGCGTCGCCCGCGAAGTAGCGGTGTACGCTTGCGACTTCGAGGTTGTAGACCGCCTCGGCCGCACGCCCGCCGTGCTCGACCCACGCGACGCCTGCGGTGCCGCGCTCTGTCGAGAGCACTTCTCCTGCTCTCACCTCCCAGGCTTCGACCCAGTCGCCGCGCGTGGCGGAGAAGATGCGGTGGGTGCTCGTCAGAACGAGGGGCTCACCGCCCGCGACGCCGAGCTCGACGAAGTCGTATCCAGTATGTCGGATCGTCGCGGTGACCGGGCAGCCTGGCCCCCCCGCATCGCCGGGCCCATCGCGGATCTTGAGCACGAGCGCCCAGCCATCGAGATTGAGCTCCTCAAAGTCGAGGAACACGGCGCGGCCCTCGAGCACGCCCTCGCGTTCGATCCAGCTCAAAGGACGCAGCAACGAGATGCTGTAGACGTCGTCGGGATGGTCGTCGCCTCCGCGCATGACGACGTCCACCTGGACCCAGTCATCGACGTCTAGAGCCTGGCAGGAAGCATCGTCGGGCAACACGCGTTGCCCGAGCGCGACGTCCTCGATGGGTACGGCCGCGTGGCCCGTTGCCGAAGCCACCAAGACCAACGTGCCGGCCACGAAGCTCGAGCAGCCGCTTCCCCGTCCGAGCTTCACGCCCTTGAGCTTCTTGGCGCCGGACTTGATTACCTTGGGCATCACGATCGCGGCCGCCACCACGGTTGCGATCATGCCCAGGACCTCATAGTCGGCCGCTGTGCCTTCGTTGGTGGCGATGCGCTTGGCCCAAGCCGAGAACGAGCCGATCTTGTCACCTAGGTTCGCGTAGGCCTCGCTGATTGCAGCGCGATTCTCCCAGAGTGCCCAGGCCGACTTGCCGAGCGAGTAGGCTAGGCCAGCGGGACCGAGCGCCATGCTGATGAGCTTGTCCTGCATGGCGTCCACCATGGCGGCCGGTG
>CAYNOM010000890.1:1933-2950 GCA_964398415.1 uncultured Polyangiales bacterium
CTCCGCCTCGCATCAGCGCTTCGGTGTTGTTCTGGATGCCCTTCGCTTCCGACTGCTGTCCTGAGGGATCGGCGCGGCCGATGGGGTTGTTGGCGGCGTAGTTGAACAGGGACGACTCGAGCGGGGTTGCCGCCATGCGTGTGGGGTCGTCGCCAAGGAAGCGGTCGGGGCTTATCCAGCGTCCAAGCTTCGGTGCATAGTAGCGGGCACCGAAGTAGAGCAAGCCCAAGTCTGCATCGATGGATTGAGTGGCCCCCGCGAACCCCTGCGAGGCGACGACGCCACTCCGAGAGGAGGTCGTGCCATAGGGGAGGAAAGACTGGAACACGACCAGGTCACCGCGCGAGTCGGTCACGTGCGTGGTGCCTCCAAGCTGGTCCGTGTGGTGATAGGTCCAGACGTCGCGCGTGCCGCCCGCCTTGCGGCCGGCCAAGAAGGCGCTCGTCGCGACCTCGAGATCCTGCTGGTCGAGGGCGTCGCCATCCCGATCCAGATCCATGTACTCGGCAGGCAGCGGACGCAGCGACAGCTGCCCGCCGTCTACATAGACGCTCAGCTGGTTCAGCAGGTAGGCGTCGACCTCTACCCCCGACGCGCGGCGGATCTCCGTGGTTCCGATGCCGGAGCGAACGAACCAGACCTCATCTGTTTCCACGTCGCCGGTAGCGTGAGCGACTTCGCGCAGCTCGTAGTCGGCGGACACGAAACGATTGACGCGGGTCGGCCCGTTCTGGTCGGCGGCGATCGCGAGGACTCGCTGCCCCCAGGCGTCGTAGTGGAACTGAATGTTGCGCGTCGAGGTGTCTGCCGAGCCGAGTTGGCCTTCTGCGTCGAACGTCAGCGCATAGCCGTTGATGCGCTCGAGCTGCCCCGCGGCATCGTAGGTGTACTGCTGACCCCCCGCGCTCGTCAGCATCGACGGGCCAGCGTCGCCCTCCCCGTATCCGAACTGCCCCGTGGGCACGGCCGCCAGCCCGCTCAACAGATCGCGCGCGACCAGGTTTTGGATCTCGTCGT
>CAYNOM010000891.1:0-2944 GCA_964398415.1 uncultured Polyangiales bacterium
TCCTCGTCGTCCTCGTCGTCCTCGTCCTCGTCGTCCTCGTCGTCCTCGTCGTCGTCGTCGTCCTCGTCGTCTTCGTCGTCGTCGTCCTCGTCGTCGTCGTCGTCGTCGTCGTCGTCGTCTTCGTCGTCTTCGTCTCCTCGGACGACGCGAGGCTCGTTTCGACGCGCCTCGGCCTCACGCTGCTTCTGCTCGAGCTCCTTGGCTTCGCGCCAAGCCTCGCCCACGGCGCCTAGGCCATCCTTGGCCGCACGCAGGCTCTGCACGAGCCTCTCCACGGCGGCGCTCACGCCGGTGCGGGTCAGGTGGGTCACGGAGATCGTCGTGCGCAAGACGAGCGTCGTCAGCAGCGTGGCGATGCCCACCACGAACGCGCCGGTGAGGCCGAACAACGAGCGCAAGAGCTCGCCCAGCACCTCGCCCAGAAGGCCCCCAGGAAGCTGGCCTCCGAACACGGTCGTCTCGGGCATGGCCAGATGGGCGAGTGCGCAGCCGATCAGCACGATCACCAGCGTGGCTGCGAGGTTCGCGAGCCCGAGCGGAGACGGGCGATGGGTGAACACGCGCAGCGTGAAGCCCGCCAGCTCGACGGGGATCACCCAGGCCGCGAGCCCAAAGGCCACCGTCAACAGGTTGGCGATGGCATGGCCGACGGCGCCGATGGTGTTGTCGGTCGCGTTCGCGTCGTAGGAGAACAGCGACAGCGACACCAACAGTGTGGCGGCGGCCGCGACGATGCCGAGCACTTCGTAGCGGCGACCCGGTTCGGCAATCGAGCTTAGATTCCGTGTGGTTGCCCGCGTACCCAAGCGCACCTCTCCTTACGCAGCACCATACGGAGGTCCAGGCAGAGCGGTCAACAAATGGTGCTCCCGCGCGTTCTGTGGTTTTCTTCGTGGCGGGTCGTGGGGGACCGAACCCTGCGTATTCCGTGAAAGTTCGGGCTGTACGCTGTGCGCGCTAGCGCCTATTCTCCACTCGCGAGCGGGGCGTCCTCAGGGCGTCAGCGGGCGGGGGGTGACGAAGCCTCGCGCACCGTGCTGGCACGTAGCGCTGTCTGAGAGGGTCGGAAGGGCGATGCGAGCGATGAAAGTGAGGCCGATGGGCGCGCGGTCCGTGTGGGGCGATGCGGTGGGGCCTGTGAAGGGGCTGCTTCTCGGCGCCCTGCTCCTCTCAGGGGGCTGCAAGGTGACCGCGGAGGACATCGACTACTGGAAAGGCACCGTCAAGGGGCCCGGAAAGATCGTGGCCGTGATGCTCGCCGACAAGTACGCGATGGACCTGCGCACGCAGGCTGCCTTGGCGCTCGTCGACATGGAGCGCAACGACCGCGACGGCACGGCCGAGCTGCAGCAGGCGCTGCAGCGTCTCGAAGCTGAGGAGCGCGCGGAGGTCATTCGGGGCATGGTGCCGGGGCTCGAGGCGCTGCTCAAGCAGGCCGACCCCAACAGCGAAGGGCCTTCGCCGCGTCAGATTCGCGCCAAGGATGCCGCGTTTCTCCTGATCGCGCAGGCGCCGCCCGACATCAAGGCCAGGCTCACCGAAGACGTGGTCGCCTGGTACGTCGAAGACTTCAACGGCCGTTCCCTCGCCGGCGCCTACAGCGCAGAGCAGGTGATCCGGGCCCTCGGCTCTCCCGCGGCGAAGACCCTGGTCGGAGGGCTCAAGGCGCGTCTGCCGCAGCAGGCCCTGGTCAAGATGGCGCAGCTCATCAGCCAGATCGCAGAAGCCGATGCGCGCAAAGAGGCCGCCGCGCGGCTCGTGGCCATCGAGCAGGAGATGGAGAGTCAGGCTTTCCTCGACTGGCTCGCGGGCAACGTGAGAGAGCAGCTCGTCAAGGCTGGCAAGGAGCCCGATCCCAAGATCATCGCGAACGCGGCCACGCTCAACCGCGAAAACTTCATCACCGAGGGGGCGCTGCCCGCGATGAAGTGGCTCGCGGCAGAGCCGGTGGTGAAGCAACGCCTGCTGGCGCTCGCCTCGAGCCCGCTCAAGGGGGCGGCCGAAGGGCGTCGAGTGCGCGCGCTGCAGGCCCTCGAAGGGCAGGTCGACAAGGGCGATCTCGACAAGGTCTTGGCGCTGGCGCTCGACACCGACAACCCCGTCGCCGTGCGCGACTACGCGTTCGACCGGGTGGGCGACATCCGTAGCCCCGCGGCGCTGCCTTCTCTTTGGCCGCTCGTGGGCAGCACCCAGGATGCTCGGCTGCGCTGGCGCGCGGGCGAGCTCGTCCTCGCCATCGGCGGGCCCGGCATCATCTCGGAGTTCTTGAGCAAGCTGCCGAGCGACGCCGACTACCCAGCCGAGGAGCTCGAGGGCTACGCCACGCGCCTCGGCCAGATGGCGCCTTTACCCACCCGCGCCATGCAAGCTGAGCTCAACGACTCGACCTGGTGGCGTCGTGTGATAGCGATCCGCTTCTTCGAGCGCAAGGGAGGCTCCGAGGACGTGAAGCGCATCCAAGCCCTCAAGAACGACGGCGCGAAAGTGAAGGGGCAGCATTGGGGCAAGGCCAAGACCGTCGGCGACGTGGCCGTCGAGGCTGCCCAGTCCGCCAAGGATCGACTCGCGATCTCGGGAGGCAAGTGAGAGCCGTACTATGACCCAGGATCACAACAAGAAGAGCCTGCGCCAGTTCCAGTGCCGCGACTACCTCTGGGACATCTTCGAGCAGATGGGCGCTGAGCTCGAGTGTTCGACCGACTACCTGGTGAACGAGGCGATGCGGCAGTATGCGCGTTCTCGCAACTGGGGCAGTCGGGTGAGCCGAGGCAGCAGCCCGGGCGCCATGCCCGCGCCCATGGCCCCGAGCGGCTCAGCGTCGGCGGCGCGACCTGCCGTGCCGCGCACCACGTCGCCAAGCGTCGCGCAGGCCGCCATGCCGAGCAGTACTGTAGGCGGCACCATGCCTGGACGAGGGGCCCCGCCTGCCGCGCGCGCACCGGTG
>CAYNOM010000892.1:0-2942 GCA_964398415.1 uncultured Polyangiales bacterium
CCTTACCGTCGGCGATGGCCTGGGCCGTCTTCTGGATGAGCTCTGCTTCGGCAAGCTTACGCGTGGTGCAACCCGCCTGTGCGACGTCGTCCGCGCGCTCGCGCAGCAACGCCGCGACCTCCGGCTCTTCGAAGGCTGGCCCCAGATAGGCGTGGCGCACGTGCTCGTGCTTGGCTTTCGCACCCAGGATGCCGTAGTGCACTTGTAGGGCTGCCCCGACCGCGCCGCCCGCGTCGCCCGCCGCCGACTGCACGTACACGTGCTTGAAGGGCGTGCTGCGGGTGATCTTCCCGTTCGCCACGGAATTGAAGCCGCAGCCTCCCGCGAGCGCCAAGTTGTCGGAGCCGTACTGATCGTGCGCGGCGCGCAGCAGGTTGAAGAAAGCCCGCTCGTAGGTGACCTGCACCGAGCGCGCGAGATCTTTGTGTCGCTGCTCGAGGGGCTCGCCCGGAGCTCGCGCGGGACCAAGCAGGCCCTCGAGGGCCTCAGAAAACATGCAGGACGACTTGGAGGGCGCCCCCCCCTCCCAGGTGAACGTCACGGGCTCGGTGGCATGCCGAAAGTAGTCGAGGTTCAGCGAAAACTTGCCGTCCTCGTGGCAGCGCACGACGTCCTCGAGCTCGCGCGCGTACTTCGCTTCGCCGTAGGGCGCGAGGCCCATGACCTTGTACTCGTCGCCGTAGTGCGGAAAGCCGATGAACTGCGTCATCGCTTCGTAAAACACGCCGAGCGAGTGCGGAAAGTGCACGCGATGATCGATGCCGATCGTCTCGCCGCTGGCGAGGCCCCACGCGGCGCTGGAGAAATCGCCCATGCCGTCTACCGACACGACCGCGGCATGCTCGAAGGGCGACGTGTAGAACGCCGACGCGAGATGGGCCAAGTGGTGCTCGATGCGGTGGATGCGCGCCCCGAAGCGCTGCCCCGAGAAGTGCGTGTCGAACTCGCGCTCGATCGTCGCTCGCTTGCGGCGATGCTTGAGCCGCTTGAGCACGTAGGCGGGGTCCGGCCGATGCTTGACGAGAAAGGTGAGTCGCTCGAGGCGTCCAGCCCTCGGGTCACTGTTCACCGCCACGTGGCCGACATCGCCCAGGGTGGCGCGGGCCTCGCGCAGGCAATAACGGATGCTCTCACTGGGAAAGCCCGACCAGTGTTTGATGCGTCGGAAGCGCTCTTCCTCGACGGCAGCCACGAGCCGACCGTCGACGACGATGCAGGCCGATGCATCCCCGTGGTAGGCGTTGATTCCCAAGATGACAGTCACCCGTGGACCTCCAAAAAGGCAGAACGCGCGAGGCGCATAGCACGTGCACGGCGTGAACGTGACGGAACGGAACCGACGCGCATCACCCGTGGGGCCGTGAGACCCGCGAGGTGGCGCTCACGCGAGCCAGCTCCTCCTCGAAGACCTCGAGCGCAGGCGCCGGCGGCGGCTCCGAGCCCGCGAGATGACCGAGCCTCACGGCTCGAGCCAGCCAACCCAGCACCACGAACACCACCGCAATGCCGCTCCCTACGGCCCAGTTGCGGCCGAAGGCGATGGCGACGGCGGCGCACGACAGGAGCACGCTCGTGCCGTAGAGAAAAAGCACAGCTCGCCGATGGGTAAGCCCCAGATCGAGCAGCTTGTGATGCACGTGCCCGCGATCGGCGCCGAAGATCGGCTGCTTGCCCAAGGTGCGGCGCAGCATCGCCAGCATGGTGTCGAAGATCGGCACGCCGAGTGCGACGAGCGGCGCCAGGATGGCCACGGCCGTCGAGCTCTTGATGGTTGCACCGCCAAGCGCCGTGGCCGCGAGCACGAAGCCAAGAAACATGCTGCCGGCGTCGCCCATGAAGATCGAGGCGGGGTTGAAGTTGTACCGGAGAAAGCCGATCAGCGATCCGGCGAGGGCCGCGGACAGAAAGGCCACCACGTGCGCGCCGTTGTAGTGCGCGATGATGCCGTTCGTGGTGGCCGCACACAGCGCGATGCCGGCCGCCAGCCCGTCGAGCCCGTCGATCAAGTTGAGCGCGTTGATGATCCCGAGAAACCACGCCACGGTGATGGGCAGCGCGAGCATGCCGAACTCGAGCGTGCCGAGCACAGGCAGGTCGACCGCGTCGATGCGGTAGCCCGCGAAGTAGGCGATGACGGCCGCAACGGTCTGCGCCGCGAGCTTGGGCCATGGGCCCAGGCTACGCAGATCGTCCACGCCGCCCACTGTGGCCACGACCACGCCGCCCGCCACGAGCCCCCACACCTGACGCTCGTTGGCGAGAAAGAGGCGCGAAACCTCCGTGCCCTGAAACGCGAGCACCGACAGCGCGACGAACACGCCGCACACGATGGCGAGCCCCCCGAGACGCGGCGTGACGTTAACGTGCACCCGACGCCCACCGGGAGCATCGACCACACCGCGCGACAACGCCCAGTCACGAATGACGGGCGTCACGACGGCGGTGGTTAGCAGCGCTATCAACAATGCCGCAATGGCACTAGCCAAGTGATCCCCCAATCCTCAGCAGCGTTGGGCTCGACGCCCATGAATCGTTGCATGCTCAGCACGCGCCGTTCAGAACACCCGCTCCGGCACGTACACGATGTCCCCCGCGCGCAGTGGAAAATCGTCGGCATCCCCCCGCGTGATGTCGCTCACTGGAATGCGGTACTTCTTCAGCGCGCCGTTCACGCGGCGCGTCACCACGGTATCGTCCTTGCTCGCGAGCGGCGCAAAGCCTCCCGCTTGGCTGACCGCTTGGACGACCGTCATGCCCGGGATGATCGACAGGGTGCCCGGCTTGGCCACGGCGCCGATCACCGAGATGCGCTTGGATTTGGCCTCTTGCACGAACACCGACACCTGAGGGTCGACCAGGTAGCCGCCGTCCTTGAGTCGCTTCGCCAGCTCCTGCGCCACGGCTGCAGCCTCCTTGCCCGCCACGACGATGCTGCCCACGAA
>CAYNOM010000893.1:0-2932 GCA_964398415.1 uncultured Polyangiales bacterium
GACGGCAAAGTTGACTCCTGGAAAACGCTTGCGCATGCGTGCGACGAAGTCGTGCACGTCTTCGAACTCACCCGTAGCTTCGCGCAGGCGAGCATCGGTCGCGGACAGCAGCTGGGTAATGATGCCGTCGCCCGCCCGCGTCAGGTGGCCCAGTGCGGAAAGGAGCTCGTACTCGGCTTGCGAGAGGGTACCCGTCGTCGACGGCTTGTAGCCGAGATCATGCTCGACCTCATTCCACACGTGAGCCATCATGCTGCAGACCTGCACCTCGCAAGCTGTGCTACGCAGATTGGCATAAACTCCGATGAGATCGCGCTCTGGGAGCACGACCTCCAGGTGCGTCGAACGGTAGAAACTCCCTGGGTCGCGTTCGTGCTTGTCTTTTCGCTCGAAGCTGGCTTCACCCGTCCCGTTCGGGCCGGCGAAACGCTTCCGTAGCTCCCGCGTCATCCGTATCTCGTCATCCTTTTCGTAGGTTGCGACTCGGGCGGCGGCGAGGTCGGTCAGGCGACTGAACACGTCATCCACGCTTGAGAAGCTCTCGCGCTTTCTGCGCAACTTACCCTCCAAGCTCCGGGGAGATTTCGCACGAAACGTGACCTGTGCCCGTAGCGCGTTGGCTTCCACGATCTCGGCGCGGCAGATGTCTGCCACGCGCGCCGCGAGCTTCGCGTAGCGATCATACTCGCGCTCGTAGCGCTCGAGGGCTTGCTGGATCTGTTCCTCATCGAGCACGACGAACACCCTTGTTCTTCGCCTTCGCTCTCTTACCCGTCCCGACCGCAGCAGGCGCTTCGAGCAGGCTCTTGAGCGCGGACTTGACGGCGGGCGAGTTTCGCTCACGCACGAGCTCGTCCACGCTGCGCGAGGGCGTCTTGCGAGCGGTCCACTTGCCGTCCGTGCCCTCGACCCAGAACACGTCCTCGAGCCCGTGGGCAATGGCGAGGCTCCGGTCCTTCACGCACCTGGGGACCACGCGCTCCGGCCAAAGGTGCATCGCGAGGTGGGCCCAGTCGTACTTACCTTCGCAGAGCGCGTCCCAGGTGGATTTCAGCTCATCTTTCCAGGACTTCTGTTGTTGCTTGTACTTGCGGACCAATCGCCAGAGCGGGGCGAAGTTGATGATGACACCGTCGTCGAGGTTCGGCTCCCAAAGTGGCGCGACGCGCTTCACCTCGTCCAGGAAAGCGCGCAGCTCGTCAACGACCGCTTCTTGCGCCGCAAGAGTCTTGCGCTGGGCGGCGGTCGCGCCGTCGCGCAGCTCGCTGGTGAGCGACTCGAGGCGTCGCTCTTCGTGCGCGAGCTTGGGCGCCGCGTAGTCGTTCTGGACGCGGAAGAGCGTGTCCTTGCTGAAAGCGTGGATGTAGAGCCACACCGAGTAGCTCGCCGAAGGCGTTGCGAGCTGCCAGTAGATCGGCGCCTTCCGACGGCTCTTCGAGTACATCTTGATGTGCAGCGGGAAGAACTCCTTGGCGAGCCACGCGCGAAGGTTCTCGGGCGCGTCGACCTTCACGCGCTCGGTGACGGCGACGGCACGCGCCGCGAGATCGTCCGCGTGACCTTCGTCGTCGACAAGAATGTCGGGGCGATCAGCGGGCTCTTCGCCCTCGGGGTACATGCCGGGCGAACGCGCAGGCAGCGCGTCGAACGGATCGGGCTCGGGCGGAATGGCTCGCTCGCCGGTCGCGAGGCGCAGATCGAAGCGAGCGAAGGAGACGCCTACGAGCCAAGAGGTCAGGGTATCCGTGAACCCACCGACGATCGCGTCGTCCGCGTTGGTTTCGCCGTGTTCGTCCTCGTCATCGAACTCCTCGTCGTTGGACGTCGGACGTCTGGACGACGACTCGATCGCGGCGCGGTCGTCGGGACCAATTCCGTAGAGCGTGAAGGCGGCGTCGTCGATCTCGCTCTGGATCGATTCCAGCTCGCGATCTATCGCCTCGAAGTCCAATCCCGTGGTCCTCGCGCCCAGACCCGAAGGTAGGAGGAATGCGTGAGACGTTTCGATCGCGGTATCGAGTCGGCGCCGCAGCGACCATCCTCGTCGTGCGAGTCGCCCCAGCGATTCCCGCTGTGCCAGGGTCCACGAAGGCAGCGGCACGCGCAGGAGTGTTCCGACCAGGAACTCTGGGAATCCGAACCGGCCCAGCATGATCTTGTAGAGCGCGTCGAAGACTGACGAGGACCCCAGCGCGGTCAGTGGAAGCACTTCGTCGTTCGGCACGAACGCCGCGTAGCCACGCGCGCTAAACGCACAGCCGGCGGGCATGATCTGGGGACAAAACGCCTTCGCGCGAAGCGGCCAAGTAATTCCGTGACGGAAGTAGAATGCTTCTGACTGAATCTTGCGCGAGGCGCTTCCCACTTTCGCTTCGACGTAGGTCTTCAGGCATCGGCCCGCTTGCTCCCAAAGCACGACTTGCGGAGGGTCGCTGAAGAACCGGGAGAAATTTCCGCCATTTGCCAGCGGAACCCAACGGCTCCCAACCGCCGAAGGTGAGCACTCGAACCACAGCCGGAGAAAGCGCGTATCGTCCAGCGTTCCGAGTCCCACGCGCGTAGTTCGACTGCCATTGTCGAAACGCGGCATCGTCTTGAAGAGTTCGAATAGTCGTGGCGTCAGCGAGTAAGCGAATGGACTGCCTGGAACATTCGCAAATTCCGAGGGGGCTCGTTCGAAAACGAGATGCTTCCGTCGCGAGGGCTGCGCTCCCCTCGCGACTGCAACCGCTTCAAGCAGCGCGGCCCCCTTCTCGTCGACAGGCACGTCGAGCACTCGGAGAAAGGTCGTCACGAGTGCGCCTCCAGGCAGTAGGCCGCCGTTTCGACCATCGCGCTGTCGAGCACGCCGGAGCCGAGATCTGCGAATACGACCGGAGGTGCGTCCTTGAGGAGCAACTCCTCTCGCCACTGCTGGAAGCTCGAGAGGAAG
>CAYNOM010000894.1:0-2930 GCA_964398415.1 uncultured Polyangiales bacterium
GCCGCGCAGCGCCGAGCGCCTGCACGCGAAGATCGATGGCCAGAAGCTCGGCGGCTACTTTCCCGTCGGCGCGAACGGCTTCTGGCACGGGGGCGTGCATCTGTTTGGCGGCGTGGGTCAGGATGTGTTCGCGCCACTCGACGGAACCGTCGTCGCGTGTCGCTTCGATGAGGACCCGAGCACACCCAACCAGGACTTCGGTCATACCAGCTTCGTCCTGGTCCGGCATGACATTCCCAAGAGCGTCGCGGAGCGCCTCGGCGCCCCGGACTTCGTCGAAGAGAAAGACTCGAAGAAGGGCTCGGCCGGCGGGAGCCAGGGCAGCGGCGGGAGCGTCACGCCGGGCGCCAGCGTGGGGCGCACGACCGATCGCAAGGACCGGCAAGGCGCGACCAATCCGCCCGAGTACGTGATCGAGATCAAGCGCCGCCTCAACGCCTGCCCTGTGCCTGGCTCGGAGCCACCCAAGCCCTTCTACGTTGCGCCGGAGTCCGACCTCTCCAGCGGGGAAATCACGGACACGCTCATCACCGCGATCGAGGACTTTCAGCGCCAGGTCGCCAAGTTCAGGAAACCTGACGGCATCGTCAGCATCGCGACGACCGGCAAGACCTACTCCGCACTGCTCGCTTGTACGCCTTCCGTACGCGCCGCAGGAAAGGAGCCGACGGCCGAGGGAGCGACAAGCCCGCAGCCACGAGCTCCACGTCCCGATGGCAATGCCAAGAGCGCCGAAACGGAGACCTTCTACAGCCTGTACATGCACCTCGAGCCTCGATCCATCGACGCCGCGCGCGCGAAGCGGGTGCCCTGGCTGACGCGTGTCCACATGCTCACCGAGCAAGAGCGGAAGGCGAAGAACGAGCAGGACGAGAAGCGAGCAGCGGAACGCGCGCAAGCGAACTATCGCATGAAGGGCGACGTGGGCCCCGAGACGGCGCGAGGCATGGAGAACGAGCCGGCCGACGTCACCTGGATCCAGCAGCGCCTTCAGTACTTCGGATTCTACGCCGGAGAGTCAGACGGTAAGATCAGCGGTCCGCTCCTCGATGCCATCGAGCGCTTTCAGGAGGAGCACTCGATGAAGACCGCCAAGAAGAACTCCGTCACCGGTAAGCGGGCTGACCGCATCGTCGGCCGCAACAAGGGTACGTGGTCCTTCCTGCGCAGGACCCGTGCCGATCTCGGTATCGACCCCAAGGAGGATGTCCCTCCGATCGACGAGCGCTTCCTCGAAAAGCTCCGTGCACGCGACGCGGAAGGCGTATCCCAGATCGTGAGCGAGCTGGCCGCACCCATCAAAGCTGGCGAGGTGCTTGGAACCATGGGCCTCGGCTGCAGCCACGACGACAGTGGCTTTGCCCCGCTCGTGCACTGGGAGATTTTTTCGGAGAAGGCGTTGATGCAGACGTGGGTCAAGCTCGAGGACCCCAACGACGACTTGCGTGTTGACGCGACCGAGCCCGTGCTCGAGGCCATCGAGCAGCTCGTGGAGGCCGACGAAGACGACACCACGCTCTCGCTGGGCGAGGTCGCCCAATACTACAACGGTGGGTTCGGAGCGAACCTTCGCTACTCCCAGTGCCTCTTTCCGAACGAATGGAGCTATGAGCCGAGCGAGATCGAGGCGGCCTTCGCCAAGCTCGGCGATCCGCTCGCCGACTGCGTTGCCGAGCAGGTCAAGCCTTACCACTTCTGGCGCCAAGCGAGCAGGGTGCTGCCGAAGAGTCGCCGCGTGTGGCACTACAACCCAATCTCCTTCGTCAGCGAGCTGCTGCGGGCAAGCGGCGGGGTTGCGTCGGATCTGTACGTGACCGTCATGTGCGACGGCCGCGCTGTGGCCGACGCCGAGATCAAGATCGTGGCGGCTGGCGGCTTTGAGAAGCGAATCCGTTCCAAGACCGATGGCTCGGCCGTCGCGCGAGGGCTCTCCGGTGGCTTGTATCAAGTCAGCGCGCTCGTGCAGCGCGAGAGCGACGTTGCATCGGAGGTCTTCAGCGCCGAGGTCACGGTCGCCTTGCAGCCGGCAGAGGATCAGCTCGTCAGTCTCGTGCTGCAGTGAGACCGGTCATGCGCTCCACCGTTGTCGCGGCAGCGGCCCGGTTGGGTCGATCACGATCTTGTGGGTCGTGTCGGTCGGCACGGCCACGTGGTGGATCTTTCGGGGCGGCAGCGAGACTTCGTCTCCAGGGTAGAGCAAGCTCGGGTTCTTGCGCTTGAGACGCAGCTTGTCGTTCGCCGGGTCGCGCCACACCTGCTTCCAGTCCTTGACGCCGTGAGCGCGACAGATGCGAGCCAAGCACTCGCCCGCGCGCACAACGTGCACACTCGCTCGCTCCTGGTCGACGGGAGCGGCTCGTCCGCCAGCCGCAAGCTTCCACACGCTTCCGTCCATCCCTGGCAGCTTGATGTGGCACTGCCCCTGCGGGATCGGCTCGAGGCGCGCCTTGCCGTGTGCGTCCGTTCGTACCGTTCGCACTTCTCCATCCGCGAGCAGGATCTCACAGCGAACTCCTGCGACGGGCTTACCTTCCGCGTCGACCGTCTCGACGCCCACCCAAGCGCGGGGCGCAGCACGGGCCGCCTCAATGGTCTCCCGGTGTTCCCTCCACGGGTCAAGCACCGGCGCAGGAGGAAGGACCAACCGCGGTCGCTCTTCGCGCAGTACGTAGAAGCGCGCCAAGCGAGGGGGTGCATCCTTCTCGCTCAACCATGGGTCGCTGCCGATCCCGCGCAGCAACTCCTTGAGCAGCGCGTCGTCCCGCCGCCCAGGCGACGGATGGGGCGCCACGAACGCCCCGTACACGCTATGAAGAAGGTGCCGGTCTCTGCGAGCTAGCTCGTGCAGCACCTGCTCCGCCTCTCGGCTACGCACGTGCCGGTAGTGTTGGTACGTGCCTGAGTCCTTCAAGTGCCAGTGCCACTCGGTG
>CAYNOM010000895.1:0-2918 GCA_964398415.1 uncultured Polyangiales bacterium
TGCACCACCGGCAGCCAGGCAGACCGGCCGATCTCCCTCAACGCCGGCCCCTTCGCCGGGTTCGCGATGTGCACCGACTCGCGCGCCGGTGAGGAGGCGTGCGGCAACCCGTGGGCGCCGGGGGAGTGCCCCGCCAACGGCACGACCTCCTGCACCCACTGTCACACCGTGATGGGGCAGACCCGCTTCGCGGGAAACCTGAGCGGGCTCGAGACCGAGGCGGTGGGCGTCGGTTGGTTCGCGACCATCGTGGCCCAGCGCGCGGCTGACGCGACCGCGTGTCTCCCGCTGATCGAGGCAGACATCACGCAGTTCCCCGCGGGTTGGATTCCCGACCAGTACGTCAACGCCTCCTACTGTGCCCTCGGCTTCTGAAGACAAGGACGATTCGATGACCAAGCCACTCCGACTTCTTGGAAGCGCAACCCTCCTGCTCGCGGCCCTCGGCTGCGCCCCGGGCGCAGACCGGCCACCCCGCGAGATCGACGCGGGCGTCACGCCCACGACCTGCCCGTCCGTGGGGCAGGTGCCAGTCGCCGAGGTCTGCAACGCCTTCGACGACGACTGCGATGGCGTCATGGACGAAGGCGTCTGCGACGACCCTTGCGGGGTCTTCGACGAGATGCCCCTCGCGACGGGGCGCTAGCGCGTCAGGGCGTGTCGCTTCGACCCGCCCTTCACTCGACGAGGCCGAGCGACTTCAGGAGCCAGCCGAGCCCTGCCAGCGTGAGGAACACGGCCCACATGATCAAGAACCTCTTGTCGTACTTGGTGACTTGCATCGTGTCTCCACAGGCTGGGGTCGGCTGCGCTCTCGAGGGAGAGCGCATCATAGACGTGAAGCACTTCGGCTAAGCGTCCAAAACGTTTCCGTACTGAATTTTCCGCGAAGCAAGCGATCGAAGGGCGCGACCGCAGCCATGAGAGCACCGTCTCGCTCACCAGCACCGGTGCGCACCGAAGAGGTGCGAGACGCGATTTCCGGACAGGCCGCTACGCTGGTGGACTGGTTACGCGGGACTGGACAAGCGGCTTCTCGGCGCCACCGCGAGAGCGCGGTCTGGGAGACCCTGCTCGTCACAGCCGCTGCGCCACGAAGGCGCACGGTCGTCGCAGGTCCTCCGGCGGCGCGTCGTTGTCGCAGATGGCTCGCTGGCGCGCCTGCTCCACTGCTGGAGCCGGAGCTGGATCTCCAGTGACGCGGGCGAGAGCCACTCGCGGGTTGCGAATTGCTCCCGAGCGTCATCGCCCGAACCGGAGGCCAGCACCTTGGCGAAGCGTTCTCGCGCGTCAGTCATGGGCGGCATGTAGCAGAGGGGTACGACGCTCGTCCCGGGGCTGGTGCCGGCGTGCGTTGCGTCGTCCCAACCCTCGGGAGACCTTGTGCGCATGCTCAAGGACAAGGGCCTCCCCATCGTGCCGCTGGTGGACAACGCGGCGTACCTCGCGCGCGTGGTTCCGGCGCTTCATGCGGTCCTCGCGGCGATTGACGCGCTGCGTGTGGAACGCGCTCGGGAACGCGAGGCGGCATCCAACTACCTCGCGCATGCGCTTGCCCAGGTGGGTGCGTTCGCGTGACGACGCATACCAACAAGGACCGGCTCATCGCGGTCGCGCGGAGGCTGACCGAAGAGGGACGCTTTGTCGCGGCGGTCCAAGAGGGCCTGCGCGACGACGAGGCTGGCCGAGTCATCAGCCATGAGGAACTCGGTCGTCGCTTGGACGCACGCTACGGCGCGCTCGTCCCTAGGACCAAGTGACGCTTCGCGGGTCCCAACCAACTCACCCGCGAGCGAGCGGCCCCAGGACCTCGTTCCACGCGCTGGCAATCTCCGCTTGATGCTCCGCTTCTCGCTCGGCCAGCCAGTCGAGCAGCGACTCGTCCTCCGGGGGCACGTCCGGAAGAAGCCGCAGCGGGATGGCCGTGCCGAAGCGGTCGTCGTCCTCCCAGTCGTACTCGTCGAAGAGGTAGTGCCGCCCGAACTTCTCGCGGTGGAGCGTGTAGCTGAGCATCCCATCCTCGCTCCGCCGGGCGACCCCCACGCCGCCGTTCCGCGCATGAATCACATAGGCGCGCCCCAGGATGACCTCGCCCCTCGGTACCCGACGCGCGATGAGGGTCTTGCGATCCGTGGCCATCCAGCCAACGTACCCGGTTGCGAGGCCCCGCGCAGCGCCTCCGCGCCGCTCGCGCCATAGGGTGCCCACGCAACTCGCGCCTTCGGCGACCGAAGACCGAGCATGATCCGACTCCGCTTCGATCGAGGCACCGTCGTCGTCACGGCGCGATCGCGCTCGTGCGCGCAGGATGTCCTCGATGCCTTCCTGCTCGACGCTCGGGATGGCAACCTGCGTGCGCTAGCGGCTTCCCTTCATGAGATCGAGGCGGTGTGCGAGCGGCACTCCGTGCCCGTGTCGCTGGAAGACGCCACACACGACCGCGTCATCCCTCCGGTGGTGCCGCCTCCGCTCCGTGGCTACCAGAGCGCGGCGCTCGCGGCGTGGGAGATCGCGGGTCGCCGAGGGGTCATCGTGCTCCCGACCGGCGCCGGCAAGACGCGGGTGGCGATCGCGGCCATCGCGCGGGTGCGTCGCCCGACGCTCTGCGTCGTGCCGACTCGGGTGCTCCTTCATCAGTGGGCGTCCGCGCTCGAGGAGGCTGGCTTCGTGGGCGTGGGGCGGCTCGGCGACGGCTTCAGCGACGTCCGCGACGTGACGGTCGCCACGTTCGAGAGCGCATACCGCGCCATGCCGCGACTCGGGAACCGCTTCGACTTCTTGGTCGTCGACGAGGTGCACCACTTCGGGCTGGGGGTCCGCGACGAGCTCCTGGCGATGTCCGTTGCCCGCCGCCGGCTCGGGCTGACCGCCACGCCACGCTTCCCGGAAGCGGCCGCCGGTGAGCAAGCGTCAGGCGG
>CAYNOM010000896.1:0-2911 GCA_964398415.1 uncultured Polyangiales bacterium
ACTCCACCCCGACTCCCGTCTGCCGGCGGCCTCCGTCGGGCGCGTCCGTGCGCGAGATCCAGCGCACGATGCAGCGCACCTTCGTGGGCGCGAGCAACCGAGGAAAAGACAGGACCACTGAGATGGTTTCGCCAATTCCGAAGGGGGATTCCGTGCGAATGAACAGCCCCCCGTCACCGATGTCCGTCACGTAGTCCGCGTGCAGGGCCTTGTCATCCCCGTAGTCCACACGGAGCAAGACCGCCGCGCGGGGCGACCTTCGACGGTCTGCACCGAGCCCCTGCTCCCTCGCCAACTTGCTCATCGTCCTCCCTCCGCGAACCCGCATTGGCTGATTCGGACATCCCTCATCAAGGGTAAAGCGAGGCACGCAGGTCGGGAACTGATCCGAGGGCCAGTTGCCGGCTCGCAAAGATTGAACACCCCATCACGCTCCCCCACCCTGACTGTTAGGCCAGTTTCCGGTTCGGGCTGCAACGCTTACGGTCGTGGCTCGGGGGGCGCTTTGCATCGCTCGAAGTTCGGCGGGGGGCCGGTCTTCGCGAGCTGCCTGGTGCGTGTCCGACGTCGCGTCCTCCGGCTATCATGACCCACGCGCCTCATCACGCTGCCACGTCACGCGACGAACTGCAGGCCCGACTCCAGGGGATCGAGCGCGAGCTTCTGGGGCTCAAGCGCCTACTCACCGATGACTCCAAGGAGCTACCTGCCGCCGCGTTCCACGCGCTCGAGCTGCGGATCGACGAACAGAGCTTTCTGCTTCCAGTGGAACCCATCCGGGAAGTGGTGCAGGCGGTGTGGCCCTCGCCCCTTCCCGAGTCTCCACCATGGGTGCGCGGAACGTTCCGCTACGGGCCTCTGTTGCTGCCGATGATCGACCTCGGCCGGCGCCTGATCGGCCGCGAAACCCAGCTCTCGCCGAACCTTACTCTGATCATCCTGGAAAAGCCGAAGCGCGTCGGACTGCTCGCGCCGATTCCGGAGGGCGTCGTCGAGATACCCGTCGGCGTCTTGTCATCTCCCGACCCGGAGATCTCCCAATCGCCGTGGCTCGTCGGCACCATCTGCAGTCATTCGGAGCGAGGCGCACATCTGCTGTCCGTGGAAAGGCTCGGCCGTGAGTTCGTCCTTGCTAGCCCATGAGCCTGCGGAGTCCTCGCTGCGCGGTGCGGTTCGCGCGCTACGCCACATCTATGGCATCGAGGTGCCGGCTTATCAGCTGAAGGTGCTGAAGCCCGTGCTCGAGCGACTGGGTGGTGCTCACGGCGCGGACGCCGGCCTCGAGCGGCTTTTGCGTCACGACTCTGCCGCCTGGGACACGGTGATCGACGCGATCACCGTCCCGGAAACCTACTTCTTCCGCCACTACCCACACTTCACGCGCCTTCGCGAGCTCGCCTCGGCACGCCTGCGGCGCGGACGTCCTTGCCGCGTGCTGTCTGCAGGTTGCTCGAGCGGCGAAGAAGTCTGGTCGGCCGTGGCGGTGCTGGCCAACCTGACCAAGAACCGCGAGCACGCTGGCAGCGTCGTAGGCTGGGATGTCAATGCGCGCCGCTTGATCGAGGCTTCAGAGGGGCGCTATCGCGAGTGGTCGGTGCGAACGGGTCTGCACGGCTATGAGAGCGCGGTGACGCGCGTCGGGGACTACTTTCAGGTCTCACCCGCGCTCAGAGCGTGGGCACGCTTCGAGGTCGTGAACCTCATGGCGCCGCCTCCGTCGGTCGAGGGAGGCTTCGACGCCATCTTCTTTCGTAACGTGGCCATCTACTTCGATCCGGAGGTCGCGCGCGCGGTCTTCGAGCGACTGTCGACGCTGCTGACCGACGATGGACTCATCTTCGTGGGCCCGAGCGATCCTGTGAGCTTACCGAGCCACGCCTGGGAACACGTCATCGCCGACGGAGTCCGCACGTACCGACGCATCACCGCAGGAACGTCACCAACTTCCCGAGGGCCAAGGGCCGCGAAGCCCGAGCGCGCACGGTGGAGCCTACCTCCGCACCCTCCGCGGCGCCCCTTACCTTTGCGCGTCAGCCTCGGGCGTAAGGTCGTTCCGCGACGCCAGAAGAGCCCGCCGCCACCACCAGCCGCCGAGCGCCCGGACGACGGGGATCCGCTCGCGCAGATCTCGAGCCTCGCCGATCAGGGCGACTACGCGCGCGCCCTCGAGCTGCTCACGGCGAGCAAGCTCTCGTCGGCCGAGGCCTGCAAGTGGGAAGGTGTGCTCCGGCTGAACCTGAACGACGCACTCGCTGCGGTCGCGTGTCTTCGCCGCTGTGTGTACCTCGACGCGAACAACATCTCGTATCGGCGCTGGCTCGCCGTGGCCTTCGAGGCCGCCGGGATGGTGCACGAAGCGAGCCGCGAGCGTCGCAACGCTCGGGAGCTGGAGACCGCATGAGCCTGGATGACGAACGCCTGCGCAGACGCGTGCAGGCGAGCCTGGAGCAAGCCGCAGGCGGACGAGAGGACGCCGAACGCGTGCTCAAGGAGCGCGCGGTGAAGCTCGCGGCGCGCTCCCTCGAACACGCGGATCCAGAGGTGTTCGGCACAGTGATCGTGGCGCGGCGTAGGGACACGATGCTGGGCCTTCCGATCGAGTCCGTCCGCGAGCTGCGCTCGGTGCGCGTCGCCCGCCTGCCCTACGCGACCGCGAGCATCTGCGGCATTTTTCAGCTGCGTGGCCAGCTCCTGTCACTCGTGGACCTGCGGCGTTTGGTGGGGGCGTCCGAACGGCCACACCATGGTGACCACGGCCTCGCGGCCATCATCGAGCAGAAGGAAAAGGCCCTCGGCGTGCGGATCGACGAGGTGCTCGGCCCGCGGGTCGTGCTGCGTGCCGAGCTCGATCAGGGGCACCGCGATCACACCATCGATTTCGTCCGGGAAGTCACGCGCGACTGTGTGGAGA
>CAYNOM010000897.1:0-2909 GCA_964398415.1 uncultured Polyangiales bacterium
CTGGGGCCGCGGTCGTGGTATCTGCGTCCGGTCTGCAGGTGGAGATTGTTGACCCCAACGCAACGGACCCGCGCTGGGTTGGTATCCACTCGCCGGAGCGCATCTACCAGCGTAGCGCGGCGCTGAACGATGTTCTGCTGGCCCGAAGGAGGGGTCAGAGATGTCGAATCAGCAGAAACCGAGTCGCCTCGGCGGCAACGAGCACGATGGTTACGAGGCCTTGAGGACTCGCGCGCGCTGGACGCCGGCAGACGCAGCACGGGTGCTCTCGGATTGGGTGGAGAGCGGCAAAACGATGGCAGCGTTTGCGCGGGAACATGACCTTTCCATTCAGCGTCTGTTCTGGTGGCGTGGGCGTCTCAAGGAGACGGCGAGCGCAGCGCGGGAAGCAAAGACGCGTCTGTTGCCTGTGACGCCTGGGAAGGCACCGCTGCTGTCGCTGGGGTCTTCGTCTGGGGCCGCGGTCGTGGTATCTGCGTCCGGTCTGCAGGTGGAGGTTGTTGACCCCAACGCAACGGACCCGCGCTGGGTTGCAGCACTGGTGCGGGCGATGCAGGAGCCGACCCGGTGATTCTACTGCCGCGTGCGGTGCGCGTATACGTAGCCACAGAGCCCGTGAACATGCGTCGCTCGTTCGATGGGTTGATGGCGGAAGTTCGCTCGGTGCTCGCGCTGGACCCTCTGAGTGGACATGTGTTTGCGTTCATCAACCGTCGCCGAAATCAGGTGAAGCTTTTGATGTGGACGCGCGGCGGTTTCACGGTCGTCCACAAACGCTTGGAGGCGGGCACCTTCACCTTCGTCGAGCGTCTGCACAGCGATGCCAAGTCTGTGGAGATTGATGTTCACGAGCTGAGTATGTTGCTCGAAGGCATTGACGTCCGGCGTGCGCGCATTGCGCCGCGCTGGGAGCCGCCTTTCGACACGCGCGCTGCAGAGTAGTAATTCCTCGCTTGTGTTCGCGATCGCGATGCGTAGGATGCATGCATCGTGAGCGACGCGAAGACGAGCACCCGCAAAGACACCCCTGCGCAGAGTGAGTCTCGCGGCCCGGTGCTCGATATGCTCCGCAAGCTTCTCGAAGAGCGTCGCGATGAGCAGGTCGTGAGGCTCGTTGCACAGCTGCTCTCGCGCAACGGCGAGCTCGAAAAGCGGCTGGCCAAGCGCCGACTCGGCGATGCCAACGAATCTGAAGGCATCACCAGCGCGCAGCTCGACATGTTCTTGGCCGCGCTGAAAGAAGAAGCAGACGTCGCTCTGCAAGAAGCCAATACGAAGCTACAGGAAGCCGCCAAAGCTCCAGAAAAACCAGCCGCGCCGTCTAAACCGCCAAAGCAACCCGCACTTCGCCGGCCGATTCCTGACAGTCTACGCCGCGTGGAGAACATCATTGCGGTGCCGCAGCAGCAACGCCCGTGTCCCTTCTGCGGAAAGGAGCGCAAGTGCATCGGGCACGACGTCACGAGCGTCATCGAGCTTTTGCCGCCGGAGGTGATCGTGCGCGAAGACAAGCGCGAGGTCCTCGCCTGCGTGCCGGCTTGTCGTGACGAAAGCGAGCTGCAGCGAGCGCCGCTTGGCGACAAGGTGATCTCCGGCGGAATCTATGGCTCCACACTCGTCGGCACCATGCTCGTACGCAAGTACGACCACAACATGCCCTTGCATCGCCTGCGCGAAGAGCTCTTGCGCTACGGACTCGATATTCCGAGTGCGTCCTGCTCAGACCAGATTCAATGGGCAACAGACTTGCTGCGGCCGATCTGGCACCAGCTTCAAGAAGACGTCCTCAAGTCCAAGCTCGTGCAGCTCGACCCGACGAGCATTCCGGTACGCGACAAGGACCACGGTTTCGCGGTCCAACTCGGCTCACTGTGTGCGTACGTCGGCGACAGCGAACTCGTCGCGTACCTATACTCGTCCACAGGCAAGAAGAACGGACAACGCGGCGGCGAGCTCGGTCCCGAGGATTTTCTCGCCATGCGCACCGGTCTTACTATGGCCGATGCTTCCAACGCCTTCGACAAAAGTTTCTTGCGTCCTGAGCTTATCGAGTGCGGATGCAGCGCCCACGCCCGAAGAGGTTTTGTCAAAGCACTCGACAGCGGAGATACACGCGCTGCGATTCCCATCGCCGCCTTCAAGCGGCTCTACGACCTCGAGGAAGAAGCGGCAAAGCTCACAGAAGGACAACGGACTCAGATCAGACGCGAACAGATGCGGCCCATCTACGACGAGCTGATCGCGTGGTGTAAGGTGTACCGTCCGCTCGAGCCGCCCAAGACTCCGCTTGCCATTGCATGCGGGTACATGCTCAACCATCAGATCGCTCTGACTCGCTTTCTTGATGATGCATCCATCCCCATCGACAACACGCTTGTCGAGCGGCTGCATCGACGACCCGCCATCGGCAAACGCAACTTTCTCTTCGTAGGCTCCCACGCCGGCGGCGAGCGAGCGGCAATCGCTTATTCAGTCCTCGGCACCTGCAGGCTCATCGGCCTCAACCCCATCGCATACCTAAGCGACGCGCTACCCACGCTGGCGCGCGGCGTCGAGCTTGACCAAATCCCGAGCCTCATGCCCAAGGCCTGGAAGCTCGCGAACCCAGACGCTGCCCTACGTCCACAGCGCTAACGCGGCCCACGCGCGCCGTTCGGGCGCTGGTCTATGCACGGCCGCACGTGCTTGGCGCTGGGCGCCCCGGGGGAGTGCGCTCCGGCGAGTGCATACCTGCCGACAGCAACTCGGGTTGCTCAAGAATGTGATGAATGAGATCGACCGAACGACGGACCAACATGTTTGAACCTCCCGGTACCGAGCACGCGCAAGACTTGCGCGCTCACCCGCACGGCCGCCGTACCGCGAGTGGGACGCCGGCTGCGCAAAGCGTGGGAAGTCTACAGATCTTT
>CAYNOM010000898.1:0-2906 GCA_964398415.1 uncultured Polyangiales bacterium
TTCACTGCCGACGCCCGCTACGAGAGTGAGTTGCGAGACTCGGTCGATGGGATGGAAGCGGCCGCGGACCTGGCGCGACGCAAGATCTCTGCAGCCGCGGACGAACGGCTAGCCAAGGCCACGGACAAGGCGTCGGCGGTCGCGCAGAACTGGACGTCTCAGTTCAACTCACGCCTCGAGGCGGTGCGCGCTTACCTCCCCATGCCCCCTAGGATGTTCGACGGGTGGCGCGCGACTCCCCTCGTGCAAGTGGCCCAGCCGCACCCTGACAGCGCCGAAGACGATTACACCGCCGGCAACAGGCCCGAGATGCCATGGCTCAGTACCGACCCCTACCGCTGGGCGGACTACGGCTTCCCTGTGCGACCCACCCAGTGCTTCGTACACCCTCCGGATGGGCCTCCGCCTGAGGGAGCGAGCCCTCTGATCACGATCCTGCTGGAAAACGGAGCGACGCGTGTGTTCCTGGGCGCACGAGATGGTGTGCTTCAGTGGCCCTCGAGCCTCGACTTCTTGGACCGGTCAGAGATGAGGCTCGAGGGCTATCTCGAGACACAGCAGAACTCGCGCGGTGCCAACGTGCCCGTGTGGAGTTGCGGGGAGCTCAACACACCGGACATCAAGTTCGTCAGCCACTGCGGCCAATGTCCCGCCGGCCAGACCGGCACGATCGCAGGCTACGCTTTCGGCGCCTATCCGACGCGCACGCAGTTGACTGGCGAGTTTCCCGTCGTCACCGCCGTGCAGCAGTCTCCAGAGGAGACGATCGCGGAGCATCTGATCCGGACCACGCGAGTCGACCCGCGTCTTGCCGGCAGCGGCAACGCGCAAGATGACATCAACACACTGATCACCAGTGTGGCCCGTGCCTACGATGCGGATACCACGGGCCTGCTGGGCGAGCTCGTCAGCGGCTCCACGGTCGATGTCGATGGGGTTCTCGCGCTATTTGGCACCTCGCGCGAGGCGTTCGTCAACGCCGCCAATCGCGTGAGTCAACAAGCGTTGGCGCTGGGGCGCGGGATCACGCCCGATCCAACGTCCACGGGAGCCATCCCACGTGTGCTCGGTACCGAGGAGCGCCAAGACTCCGCAGAAGCGGCCTACTACATGGCGCTGGCGGAGCGTTCGTCTCACTTGGCGCGCGTCATGCGCGGCGAAGCGCTGTCGTCCGAGATCGTCAACGACAGCGACGAGAACATCTACCACTTCGCGTTGCAGCACGCGCAGCACGGCATCCGCCACGCGGAGGCCTCGCTCTTGAGCACCCTCGACGAACCTACCTTCCGTCTTCGTGCAGGCAACAGGCTGCAGGGCTCTGTGCTCGAGCTTCTGCGTGCACGACTGCGCAACGACATAGAAGGCTGGGCTGCCGTCTACGTGAACATGGCCAGCGACCGCGGCATGGTCGCCCTACCGGCGGGGCCGCAGAACCTGATGCTGCTACTCCGCGACTACCAGACGGGGACGGCAGAGGCCCTACAAACCTACGAGATCTGGATCGGCGAGGCGGGGCTTGACTGCGCACTCGGCAAAGTCGACTGCGATCCAACTCAGTACCGTTTCGGCGCCGACCTGGCAGGGCAGGAGGGGGCGAACAAGATTCACCTCGTGTTCCCGAGCGTAGCCGACAGTTGTGGGATCCCGCCCCAAGCCGCTCGTTTCCGGCTCGGTACGAACGGGTGCCGCCTGCGCTTTGATCCGGAGCTTAGAATCTACGTCACCCGCCGTGAGGCTTCCGGCAAGCGTAAGGCGCTCTTTGGGTTCACGGCGGATGGTCTACACCCGGTGGTGGCGCGACAATTGGCCCCCGAAGGTAGTAACTTTTCCGTGTTGCCTTTCTTCACGATCCCCTTTCTTGGCGTGCGTGAGGAAACGGAGATCACGGAGACGGTGGCCCCGGATCCCGAGGTGCCCACCGAGGGCGAGACCCCCTGCACGCGCACCACGAAGCTCGTTCTGGAAGAGGAGTTGATGGAGGCGAGCACCGGCAAAGACGACATCGAATCCAGCTTCAACTACTACCTCGGCGTCGCCACCGAAGCGGCCGAGCGCGCGGACCGCCTCGGAGAGGAGATGATTCGTGCGGGCCTCACGGTGGATGAGCGATCAGAAGTCGCCCGCGAGAAGCTCGAGGAGCTATGCGGCGGCGTCGTGAACCTCGAACGCGTGCTCGACCTGGCCGCGAGCCAGGGCAAGGACATCGCGACTCTGCTCACGGAACAGGAGTTTGGCGAAGGAGGCGCGATGGCCCCGGTCGAGCTGCTCGCTGACCTCACCGCGCTTCGCAACTGCATCGGCATCGGGCCCAACAATGCGCCTGTCAACGTGGCCGTAGGCAACCAAGACCTGTGCTACTGGCAGTTCGATCCGCCCGGCAGCGATCCCAACACCGGGATCAAGCTGCCCCCGTGCGTGGCCCCGGCGGCCTCCGATGCCCCGAACGGTGAGATCGAGCCTCCTCCGACCGCACACGCGTGTCCCGTCCGCATGACATCGTGCGACCAGGCCACGTACGGGCTGAGTGAAAGCAGTCAGTACCGAGTCCGCGAGACTGACGTGAAGCTCGGTATCTCCACAGGGCTTCAGATCCCCTCCAGCATCAGCGATTCCGGCGCCATGATCAGCAGCGTGAACAAGCTCGCTTGCGTACACGAAGAGCTTCGCGTGCTGCTCAGAAATCGACCCAGCAACAAGCAAACGCCTAGCGAAGCAGAGCGTGTCGCTGCTCAGGATCGCTGCGACTACGACCCGAGCCAGCTTGCCTGGGTGCAAGAGCCGATCTTCCGCAGCGTCGGCGAGCGCCTGGGCATGCGCCTCGAGCCCTTCTACGCGGCCGTGATCACCCTCGACGGGACGGAGTGGATTCGCTTCGCCTGGCCGGAGAGCGGCTTCGCGCTCAGGCC
>CAYNOM010000899.1:0-2904 GCA_964398415.1 uncultured Polyangiales bacterium
ACGGTGTCGAGGTTGACGGAACGGGCCGTCTCGCGGGCGAGCATCAGGTCCGTGCGGAGGAGCGCTCCAAGGCGCGCCTGCGGCTGGCGTGCCGGGGGCCGCGGCCGCGTGACGCGGTGGCGTCGATAGGGGCCGCTGAAGCCCACATCGGTCTCTTATCGGACGTCGACAGTGGCGCGATGGGATGCCGCGTCGATGGCGCTGACCGCAATGGTGATGCCATCCGGCGTCACGTACGACGCACCGGCGGTGCGTTCGGCGCCACCGCTCTCCATGAGGTAGTAGTCGGCGCCATCGACTTTGTGTACCAGTACCGCATCGTTCGGAATGCCGCGATCGTAACCTGAGCGCTCTCGATAGGAGACCAGATAGTAGTGAGAGCTCGCCGTGTTGATGCGAATACTCAGATACCCATTCGCCTCGGGTCGGTTCAAGGCGGCCAGTTTGATGCCAGCAGCGCTGCTGCCCGATGAGATCGTCTTGGTGCGAAACGCTGGCAGGTGACCTTGTAGCAGACGATTGTGTACCCCAAGACCCGGCCCCTCGTTGACGCCGAGCCAGTTGGTGTACACGTGGCCGCGGGTGCGGGCGCTCATCGGGTCCCAGGCGTCGCCATACCCGTTGCCCGCCTCACCCTTCGGGTGCTCCTTCCAACCGAGCACGTGAGCCATCTCGTGGGCAGTCACCCAGACGTCATGTGCGTCCTGGCGGACGCTGGCGTAGACACCCTTAGCTCCCCAGTCGGTCCACTTGTTCTGAAAGATCACGGCCATGTCGAACCCGGCCATGCCACCCGCCTGTTTCACGCACTCAGCACCGACCTCTTCACGCCTTGGCTGCGAGGTGGTCTCGAGGTCCATTTGAATCCAGTTCGGCTTCAGCACGCTGTCACTGAGATCGAGTCCACCGTAGGTGTTGTCGGCAAAGTAGTCGACGAGGCGACCCGTAAGGTCCTTGTAGAACTGCGCGGTGTTCATTTCCGCGGTCTCATCCTTGAACTTACACTTCAAGAACAGCACCTTCTTCTTCTTTTGGGCCGGCCAACCCTGGTTGTTATTCGGCGCGGAATGCCTGTGCGCTCGCCAATATGTGTATGCAGCGGGGCTCGTGCTGTAACGGGGGGTTGACTTGTAGATGGTGCCGTTCTTGTATACGAACGCATCGTCGCGAACGGCGGACCCTGGCTCGTTGCGTAGGACGTGGCTTCTGTTCATGGTCAGGATGCTGCCGGTTGCAATCTCGATCTGTCCCGTCGTGATCGGTAGAGCCGCGGGCCTGCCAGCATTGTAACCCACGCTGTGAAAGCGCACCGCGCCAGTGCTCGTATCGTGCAAGACGAAGTCGTCCACCATATCGTTGTTCACACGAGCTAGGGTCAGGTTCTCGCTCTTGCCTACGAACCCGCTCACGGTGGTAAATGCCCACCAGAAGACGGTCTTGCCCTCGCTCAGCGCACTCTTGAAGACGAGGATCTGGCCGGCAGGGTTGACCGCGATGAGGTCATCGCGTCCGTCGCCGTGGTAGTCGCCTGCGCGGAACTTCATGTTGGCACTCGCCACACGTGAGAGATTGGCAGGGTCCCAATTGGTCTTCGTTGAGAACGATCTGTTGCTCCCAACGACTTCCAGCATGCGCATCGCGCCTGTGGTGCGGTTGTAGATGAACATCTCGTCGCGAAGGTCGCCGTCATAGTCGGCAACGACGATGTCTTCATTGGCGTTCAGAGCAACGTTCTGCTCAAACCAGACTTTGAGGTTGCCACCCGGAGCTCTATCCATACCAAAGCACTGAATCCGGCCGCTGGCGTAGGCACACAACTGATCCCAGCCTGCGCCGTAGAAGTCGCCTGTGATCAAGCGCTCGACGGATCGGTTGAGAACGAGGCTTGCGATTCCAGTGCGCTCATAATCCGCTGCGCTTACGAAAATCCGGTTCTGATAGTATTGGACATAGTCGGCATGACCATCGCCGTCTACGTCGGCCAGGGCGAGATTGCCGGGCAAAGAAGTCTGGCTGTTGCTTCCGCGCGTTCGCTTCGTGTCCGCTGCGATTCGCGCCGGCGCGAAGCGGTCGCAGGCCAGAGCGTTGCAGTCAAGGTTCGAGCCGGTCGGAAAGAACCGGCCGTCTTCGGTCAGCGCCTGCTGGCCAGATTGAACATTGGCAGCATCAGGTTGGTCGCTGAGTGCAGCAAGATCCGCATCAGCACAACCGAGTAAGGAGAGTGCGAACCACGTCGCGGTTTGGAGGACGGTGAAGCTTGGGGAAGGTCTGGGCATGGTAGTCCCTACTTGCATGGCTGAAGCGATGCGGCTGGGCGGAAGAGATACTGCTTGATGACGCGGTTCAGTGGCTTAGCGTTGGCCGCTTCCGCGAAGCTACGGCGACCCTCCCGGGACGCAATCGGTGTCACCCCGAATGCGCGAAGAAACGTGTGGTCGGGGAAAGGCGGGGCTCGCCAGCACGGCGGGCACAGGGCGACCAACACGGCCGGCCGCCTGGCGGGCCAGGTGCTAGGTAGGGTAAAGGTGCCACCACATTTCACGCGGCAGCCACGCCTCGAGCTCCGGTAAAGGTGCCGTAAAGGTGCCACCACATTTCACGCGGCAGCCACGCCTCGAGCTCAGTCCGGGCCAGGTAGGTAAAGGTGCCACCACATTTCACGCGGCAGCCACGCCTCGAGCTCAGTTCTGGTGGCCTCCGCCAGGCTCGCGTCGACGGAGGCGGAGAGCCGGCGCTGAACAACATGTCGCTCTCGAGCGGCTGCAGATGTGTGCGACCCTCCCGCGGTCGCTCGGCACCCTCGGACGCCGGTTGCGCCCTCCGGGCCGGGCAGAACGCCTGCTGCCCCGTGGTCGTTGACGGCGTCGGTCATGGAGAAGCTCGAAGGGTATGGCGGTCGTGTCT
>CAYNOM010000900.1:0-2902 GCA_964398415.1 uncultured Polyangiales bacterium
ACAACGCGAAAAGTCCGAGGCTCGTGATGGCGTGGCCGATGGCGCGCGCGTAGACGAGCCGTTGGGCGTCCGGGCGCGGGTCGTAGAGCTGCACGCCCAGCATGCCGCGATGGGCGGCGTAGCCGAGCACGACGACGCTCCACAGGGCGCCGATGACGAGCAGCCCGAGCGTGACGCGGCCGCGACGCTGGGCGTAGAGCCACGGCCACAGGACGCCGCTGGCGAAGGCGCCCGCGCCGAGTGCGAAGCTCTGGTCGCGCAGCTGTCCGATGGGGCCGGCCAGAATGCCCAGGTGCAGGGGCGAGTCGGGAGCTTGCTGCGCCAGTACGTGCCACACGCCCGCGAGGGCTGCGACGAGCCACAGCCCGAGCGCGAGGCGCACCAGGATCCGGACTTCGACGCGCTCCGCAAAGGGCCCCATGGGCGGGGGCTTATACACCGTGGACGTGCCTGGGGCCGTACACTATCTCCTCGCCATGCTCGACCTACGCTACGTGCTCGACCACCTCGACGAGGTGCGCACCCAACTCGCCCGCCGCGGCGCCCATGCGGCCGCCCCACTCGATCGCATCGAAGCTCTCGGGCTCGAGCGCAAGAGCGCGATTCAAGAGCTCGAGGCCCTGCAGCGAAAGCGCAACGCCGAGAGCGAGGCGATGGCGCAAGTGAAGGACAAGAAGAGCGCCGAGTTCGCCGAGAAGCGCGAGGCCCTGCGCAGCCTCGGCGACCGCATCAAGCAGCTCGAGGCGCGGCAGAAAGAGGCGCAGGCCGAGGTGGAGGCCGTGCTGCTGTCGGTGCCTAACCTGCCCTACGAGTCGGTGCCCACGGGTGCCGGCAGCGAAGACAACCGCGTGGTGCGCGTGTGGGGCGAAAAGCCGGCCCTCAGCTTCCCAGCGCAGGACCACGTCGACCTCGCTGCGCGGCTCGGCATTCTCGACAGCGAGCGCGCGGTGAAGGTCACCGGGGCGCGCTTTGCGATGTTGCGCGGCATGGGCTCGCGTCTGGAGCGCGCATTGATGATGTTCATGCTCGATCTCCACTCGGGCGAGCACGGCTACACTGAGATCTGGCCGCCCGCCATCGTCAACGCGGCGTCGCTCCGAGGCACGGGCCAGCTGCCCAAGTTTGGCGAAGACCTCTTCGCCTTGCAGAACGACCTCAAGGAGGGCGAAAACCAGGGTGCCGAGCTGTTCCTGTCGCCCACCGCCGAGGTGCAGCTCACAAACCTGCATCGAGACGAGATCCTGGAGCCCGGCTCCTTGCCCGTGCGCTACACGGCCTACACGCCCTGCTTTCGCTCAGAAGCGGGCAGCTACGGCAAGGACACGCGTGGCCTCATTCGCCTTCATCAGTTCGACAAGGTCGAGCTCGTGCAGCTCGTCGCGCCCGAGGCCGGCCTGAACGCCCTCGAAGAGCTCACGAGCCATGCTGAAGCCGTGCTGCAGAAGCTCGGCCTTCACTACCGGGTGATGGAGCTGTGCACGGGCGACATGGGCTTTGGCTCGCGCCGCACCTACGACCTCGAGGTGTGGCTGCCCGGACAGGACGCCTACCGTGAGATCTCGAGCTGCTCCTGGTTCGGCGACTTCCAAGCCAGGCGCGCCAAGATCCGCCACCGCAGGAGCGCCACCGACAAGCCCGAGCTCGTGCACACGCTCAACGGTTCGGGGCTCGCCATTGGGCGCACCCTGGTGGCGGTGCTCGAGCAGGGGCAGCAGGCGGATGGCAGCGTGCGCGTGCCGCCCGCGCTCGTGCCTTATATGGGCGTCGACATGATTCGGCCGGCTTCGTGACGCTGTCCCTGTCGCACGAAAGGCCCTTGTCGCTGCTCACCACGCTGGGCCTCGGTGGCCTCGCCAAGCACTTCGTCGAGGTGCAGGACGACGACAGTCTGATCGAAGCCCTGCAGTGGGCCGCGCGCGAGGGCGAGCCGGTGCGCGTGCTCGGGGGCGGCTCGAACCTGGTCATCTCCGATCGCGGGGTCGATGGGCTCGTGCTCCACATGGCGACGCGCGGCATCGCCTTCGCGGACGACGACACCCACGTCACGGTCACGGCGGCAGCGGGCGAGGTCTTTCAGACCCTGGTCGACGCCTGCGTCGATGCCAACCTGGCCGGGCTCGAGTGTCTCACCGGCATTCCGGGGAGCGTGGGTGCAACGCCGATCCAGAACGTGGGCGCCTACGGTCAAGAGGTGGCAGACACCCTCGAGGCCATCGAGGTGCTCGATCGACGCGATCTGTCGCGCAGCTTCTGGCCTCGCGCTGCCTGCGGGTTCGGCTACCGCACGAGCGCGCTCAAGCGCGAGCCCGAGCGCTACATCGTGCTGCGCGTGCGCCATCGCTTGCTCAAGAATGGCGCGCCGTGCCTGCGCTACAGCGAGCTTTCGCGCGCGCTCGAGCTCTCCGGACACGCCCAGCCTTCTCTGCGTCAGGTGGCCGATGCCGTGTGGTCGCTCCGCGCGAGCAAGTCCATGGTGTTCGATGATCGCGATCCCAACCATCGCAGCGTCGGCTCATTCTTCACCAATCCCATCGTCAGCGTGGCCGACGCCCAGCGCATTCAGGGCCTCGCGCTTTCGCTGGGCTTGATCGCCGAGGCCGCGGACATGCCGTGCTTCGAGGCCGGCGAAGGCAAGCGCAAGCTGGCTGCGGGCTGGTTGATCGAGCGGGCGGGGATCCAAAAGGGCACGAGGCGCGGCGCGGTGGGCGTGTCGACGAGGCACGCGCTGCAGCTCGTGCATCACGGAGGCGGAAGCACCGCAGAGCTACTCGCGCTCGCCGACGAAATTCGCCGCGCGGTCGAGCGCGTCTTCGGTGTGTCGCTCGAGATGGAGCCCGTCTACTGGGGCTAGTGCCGCGCGGCGAAAGTTCGGCCAGATGCGCCGGCCTGCGACGCCGATCCC
>CAYNOM010000901.1:0-1058 GCA_964398415.1 uncultured Polyangiales bacterium
AGACGACGACGGCCAATGGCGCGATCGGCGCCTCTCTGCGCGACGATTTCGACGGCAGCGAGGGTGCGCTCGAGAAGCGGATGGCCGAGTACGCTGAAAACCGCTTCAACGGTCGGCTCGTGACCGCACGCTCGGCCTTCACGAAAGACGTCAGCCAACCCGTGCAGCTCACGCTCGAGATCGAGAATGTCAAGCAGTACAAGTCCGCCATCGATGGAGGTCACGCCCAGGCGACGCCTCGCGGGCTGCTCGCCCACCTGCCGGAGCTGCTCTACGGGGACGACGAAGAGGAGGAAAAGCGCAAGCGGCGCGAGAAGAAGAAGAGCGACGTCGAAGACCCGCGCTACACGTACCTGCCCCGCTTCCCGGTGTACGTCACTCCCCACCAGCGCGTGCTCAGCTATCGCTTCGCGTTGCCGACCGGCTTCAGGTTCGAGGGCATTCCCGAGGATCTGTCCGATGCCGCTTCCGGCATCTCCGTGTGGCGCAAGGTGCGGCAAGAAGGACCGCAGACGCTGGTGGTCGAGTATGGCGTGAAGACCGACGCGCGCGTCGTGGCGGTGGGCGAGGTGGGCGGGGTGCAGAAGATGTTCAACCGTTACTGGGATCAGGCGAGCGCCAGCGTGCGTTATCTGTTCGAGCCCGACTGGCAGATCGAGCAGGGGCAAGTGTCGGCGGCCATCGCTGCCTACAAGCAGATGCTAGCCGAGCATCCCGACGATTTCGGACCCCGCTGGCGCTACGCTCGCGCGCTCGTCGGGCTCGGGTTCGGCGCCGAGGCGCGCTCGGTGGCCGAGCAGGTGCAGAAGCGTTGGCCCAAGGAGCCCATGGCTCACTGGACGCTGGGCTACGTGCTGCTGTTCGACACCATGGGTCGCGACTCTTTTCCGGAGGCCGACTTCAAGCGCGCCGAGAAGGCGTTTCGCAAAGCCCTCGAGCTCGATCCGGAGGACGCCCTCTACTATCGGGCACTGCGTGCCGTGCTGAGCTCGGCGGGCGAACGTGGCGACGAAAAGCCGCGAGATGCCGAGGTGCTCGAGGTGCTGCTCATGGAGAAG
>CAYNOM010000901.1:1068-2899 GCA_964398415.1 uncultured Polyangiales bacterium
TTGGCGGTGATGCCCTCGACGAAGACATCGCGCGGCAGCACGTCAAGCTCGGTCAGTGGGACGAGGCGCTGCAGGTGCTCGACACGATGCCGAACGGCAACGCCCGCGACATCCTCTGGGTCGCCGCGTTGGCGGGCGCGCGCGATCTCAGCACAGCCGTGCGCAAGGCGCGAGAGCTCGGCGCGGGCGATCCCAAGGCGCTGCTGGGCGGCGCGGCAGGCGTGCTCGCGCTGTTCGGTCATCAAGGTCGCGCCCACGGTCTAGGCACCTCGGAGGCGCGATTGCGTGGCGACCCCAACGCCGCGAGCATTCGCCAGGTCTTCGACGCCTTGCGCGACCGTGAGACTTGCGAAGGGGCGCTCACTCCCGCGGCCCGCGCGGTCTACGATTTCGTGCAGCCGATCCTCGAGCGCGAGGACGGCGGGGTGCAGATCGAAGGCCTCGATGCGCGCTTCCTGTCGCCCCACGCGGACGTCTCGTCGATGCGCTCCGCGCTCTCGGAGCTGCGGGGCGCGACCAAGAACAACGCCATTGCCCGGGTGCTCACCGCGCGGTCCTTCGCCTGCATGAACGAGTGGGACGTCGACGGCACTTCAGGCGTGCTGCGCCTGCGCATCCACCCCAAGGGCACGCCAGCCGACAGGACGGCCTTTACCTGGTATCTGCGCCAAGCGAAGCGCGGCGGATTCGAGATCTTGGCCGCCCAGCACCAGCGGCGCATGAGTACTCTCGGTCGCCTCGCCATGGGGGAGCTCAAGGCGCAGAACGTCGCTGGCGCACGGCTGCTGCTCGCGTGGTCTGACGAGCTGCTCGCGGGCTTGACGACGTCCAAGGAGCGCTACGGCAGCCTCGAGGCTGCCCGTGCCTTTGCCCTCGCGTCGCTCGACGCTGCGACGACGCCACAGCTCTGGCTCAAGGCCGCCCTGCTCAGCGCGGGTGCGCCCATGGGAGCCCCAGAGGTGAAGACGCTGCGCAGCGCTCTCACTCAACCCACCTCGCCCCCAGTGCGTTTCGGTGTCGAGTATGCGCTCGCGCTGTCGCTTTCTGCCTCCGGCGAGCGGGGAGCCGCTAGCGACCTGTTCGTGAAGCTGGCCTCCGAGCGTCCGGATGATCGGGGCCTCGCGGAGTCGGCCATCCGCAGCCTCGTCTTCGCCGAGCGCTTCGAGCCCGCCCAAAGGCGCCTTCAGGACTACGCGAAGCGGTTCCAAGATGCCGCCGATTTCGTCGCCGCCTGGGAGCAGCGCATTCGCGCGCAGAACGGAGACTACGCCGCGCTGCAAGCAGAAGTACGCGCGCGTGTCGCGGCAGGCTCCGTGAAGGCGTCCGAGCTCAACAACGTGGCCTGGTACGCGCTGCTGTTCGAAGGCGACATGAAGGTCGCCGCGGAGCTCGCCGAGGAATCGCTCAGGCTCGAGCGCAGCTTCGGCACGCAACACACCCTCGCGGTGCTCTACCTGGAGCTCGGCCACTACGACAAGGCGTATCCGCTGCTCAAGGCCGTGATCGACGCGGGCTCCCCCGGTGCCGATCACACCTCCGCCTGGTACGCGGTCGCGCGGATGGCCGAGCGGCTCGGTCTTACCGTCTCGGCCAAGGACGCCTACGCCCACATGAAGCAGCCTGAAGAGGCGTCGCCCATCAGCACCTGGGCGCTCTTCGAGAAGCAGAAGCGCCGCTAACCCCAGCGCACCCGAGAACCAGCTCGAGGCGCGGGGCAACCCTCAGGGCGACGACAGCCGGTTCTTGGGGATGATCTGCTTTGGTACGCCGGGGCCTGACCAGAGCAGCTTGCAGGTCGCATCCCAGTGATGCTCGTAGTACTCCATGCGGA
>CAYNOM010000902.1:0-2892 GCA_964398415.1 uncultured Polyangiales bacterium
GAGCCTGTCGCGGCGCCTCGCCCACCCCAACATCGTGCGCATGCACGATCTGGGCGAGCACGGCGAGAAGCGCTTTCTGACGATGGAGCTGCTCGATGGGGGAGATCTCCGCAGCCTCATCGACATGGGACGGCTCGACGACGCGCAGAAGAAACAACTTCTGCTCCAGGCGCTCGACGGCTTAGGTTACGCGCACTCGCAGCGCATCGTGCATCGCGACATCAAGCCCGAGAATCTGTTCGTCACGCGCGCGGGGCAGCTCAAGATCGCAGACTTCGGCATCGCGAAGGGCGTCGCCGACCCGAGCATCACGCAGAGTGGCAGCATGGGCGGGACGCCCTACTACATCTCGCCGGAGCAGATCACCGACTTCCGCAACGTCGACTATCGCACGGACATGTACGCGCTCGGCGTCTTGGCCTACGAGCTGTTCACGGGGCGCGTGCCCTTCGACCACCCGAGCCTCACGCAGCTGTTGCTCGCGCACCTCGAGGCGCCGCCGACGCCCATGCGAGCGTTTCGTCCCGAGTTGCCCGAGGCGCTCGACGCGTTGGTGCTCAGGCTGCTCCAAAAAGCGCCGGGCGATCGTTTCGAGAGCTGCGCGGAGATTCGCGACGCGCTCGCGCGCATCGCGCTGTGACGCTCACGCCTTGGGTGCGAAGCCCCGGCGGTCGATCAACGCGCGCAGCGGCGACGACGTCATGCGCAGGGCCTGATAGGTCGTCGTGTAGGCGTGGGTGAGGATGGCGCGCCGCGCGGCGAAGTTCATCGGCGAGTGCATGAACAGCGTGGCGTCGCTCGGGTCGGGCTCGAGCAAGAGCACCTGGGTGTCGGGATGGGCTCTGCGGTAGCGCTCGAGGCCGGCGTGCAGGCGCGACTCACTGCGCATGCGAAGCGCCTGGTTGTAGACCCAGAGCAGCCCCTTGTCGCGCACGCGGTTCATGCGTCCGTGGCCGGTCGGAATGTCGCGCAGGTGTACCTCCGAGCGGATCGGCACCATGGGATTGATGATCAGCACGGCCTCGCTGCTGAGCTCGACCGCGACGTCGACATGGGCCACCTCGCCGAGGCCGCCGTCGACGTAGTCGCGCTCGCCGATGCGCACCGGCGCAAACAACACGGGGATGGCGGATGAGGCGGTGACGGCCTTGGCGATCGGCACATCGAGGTGCGCCTTGCTGAACACCGTGCGCTCGCCTGCATCGAGGTCGTAGGCCACTAGGGCGAGTGCGCGCTGCATCTCTGCGAAGCGGGTAGGAATCGAGCGGCGCTCCATCAGATCCGACAAGAAGCGCTCATAGGCGTCGAGGCTGAGCAGGCCCGCGGGGAGCGAATCCACGAAGCGCTCGAGCTCGTTCCACACGTCGGTATCGAGGGGGCGCGAGACCATCGAGGAAAGCGCACGTCGACCCGCGCTCAGCACGGTGCTCGTGACGCGTCGCCACTCGGCGCCGTCGAGCCCGAGCACGTGATGGCGGCGCAGCGGAAAGAAATCGTCGGCGGGGTCGAGCAGCGCGCGGTACATGCGCGAGGCGCGTAGACCTCCGGCCAGGGCCATGGCGACGGTGGCACCGGCGCTCGTGCCCACGATGACCTCGAAGTCGCACGCGTAAAAGCCCTCGAAGAAATCTTCGAGCGCGGCGAGACAACCCACTTCGTACATCGCGCCGGTGATGCCGCCCCCGCACAGACAGAGGCCTATTTTGGGTCCGCGCGGAGTGGGGCGGTCTGGGGGGGCATGATAGGAAGTGCGGACGCTGTCGCTCATGGCTCTTGCGTGTACTCGATTCGCGAGGCCCACGAAAGCAGCCCGAGACCGAGCACGAGGGTGCCCACCACGAGCCACACCGGCAGGTGCTGCGGCACGGCGGACGGCACGTTGAATCCCGACAGCGGCAGCACGTGCTCGGGCACGAGGATGGGCATGGCGTTCACGGCTGCGTGGGTGGCGATGGAAGGCCACACCGAGCGCGTCTTCAGGGCCAGGGCCCCGAGAAACAGGCCGGCCACCGTCGCGTACACGGCGGGTACCGCTCCCAGGTGGGACACGCCGAACATGCAGGAGCTGAGCAGCAGCGCGGGGGCTGCGCCATAACGACGCTCGAGCCCAAACAGCAAGAGACCGCGAAACAAGAGCTCTTCCATCGCGGGCACGGCCGCCACCAGGCATGCGATCACGATCACGCCGCGTCCGAGTGAGCGCGCCTCGATCATGTTCTGCAGGGCGAGCTGGCGTTCGAGTGGCTCGGGCCCGAAGACGTGGGCGTGAAGGAGATTCGACAGCTCAGCCAGCGGAAATTGCAGGCAGGCCCCAGCCAGGAGACACAGCGCGAGCGCGCGTCGCGGCACCGCGCGGAGGTGAAGGGCATCGCGGGCGGTGGTCTCTGGGAAAAACCAATGGAGGCCCAGGGCGAGCGCGCCGCCCATGCCTGCGAGTTGGGCGAGGGTCAGGTTGATCAGATCTGCGCGCACGTGGCCCGTGGCTTCGGCGTAGCTAGCGTCGTGCACGAAGGCGCGAAGGGCGATCGACGCGCTGAGCGCGAGGTAACTGCCGGCGCCCGCGGCGAGCAACAAAAGCAGGGCGAAAAGGCCTGGGATGCTCGGCTCGCGAAAGGATTGCCTCGGGGTCACGGGTGCGCAGTATGGCTCACGATCACGCTCACGACAGCGCAACGCACGATGAGCGCACGGAAGCCCGTGGCCGGCCGCCTGCGGTGGACTCCCCGGAATGCGGACGCTGCGGGCGCGCTCCTTGCATCGGGGAGTGGCCATGGAAGCAACTCCTGTTCGCAAGGCCGCGGGCGTGAACCGCCTGCGACAGATCAAGCTTCGAGAGGAACACGAGCCGGGGATCGTTCCTTCGGCCGAGGACCCCGACTGGTCCCGCGAGGC
>CAYNOM010000903.1:0-2887 GCA_964398415.1 uncultured Polyangiales bacterium
AGGCGGCAGACCCACAGCGCGGTGGTGCGATCGACGGGCACACCCCGCGCCTGACACAGTGCGTGGTAAGCGAAGTAGCCGGGGACGCCCAAGAGGCTCGTGCCAGGTGCCTTGACGCTGTAGTGCTTGTCGTCGCGCACGCCCGCGTCGTTGACCCAGCCCCAACGCCGACGCTGCGTGTCGATCGCGTAGGTTCCCTCCTCGACGATCGCGGCGGTCATGTAAAACCGCACGTTCTCGTTGGGGTTGTTGATCTTGGCCTGATACGGAAAGACGTACAGATAGGCGGCGGCGCACAGGGCGACCGCGGCCAGCGTGGTGAGCAGGCTCGGCCGTGCGCAGGCCGCAGGGTCTGGATGCGGTGGTGGCGACGCTGTCTCGGCCCGTGCATTCATGGGTCGCGCGAGCTTCGTATCACGTTGACCGTGCCCATGCCTGCGCCTATCGTCGGCCGAAATCGGGACGGGAGCTATGACCCAGGGTGAGATGGGTGGCATCGTGCGCAACCCGAACAAGCAGACCGGACGCGTGGTCGCGCTGACGGGGCCGCGCACGTTTCTTGGCAAGAGCTTGCTCGGGGTGCTGGAGGAGGATGAGCGCGTGGCGCGCCTCGTGACGATCGACGCTGAGGCGCCGCTCGCCGCAGGAGGCAAGACACGCAGTTACGTCGTCGATCGCACGCAGCCGAACGCCGCTGCGCGCATGGCGGAGATCTTCGCCGCTGAGGGCGTCGACGCCGTGGTGCACCTCGGCTTTCTGGAGGCGCCGACGAAGAACCTCGCCTATGCGCACGAGCTCGAGAGCGTGGGCACGCTGCACCTGCTCAACGCATGTCGCGAGCACGGCGTCGAGAAGCTCGTCATGGGATCGGCGACGCTGCTCTACGGGCCGCACTCCGACAACCCCAACTTCCTCAGCGAAGCGCACCCGCTGCGAGGGCTGCGCGGCGTTCCGTTCTTGGCCGACAAGATCGACGCCGAGCGGCAGGTCGAGCAGTACGCCCGCGATGTGCCGTCCGCTTGCGTGACGGTGTTGCGCTTCGCGCCCGTGCTCGGGCCCACGATCGAGAGCTACGTGACGCGCTGGCTCTCGCGCAAGAGGGTGCCGACGCTGCTCGGTTTCGACCCGCTCGTGCAATTCGTGCACGAGGTCGATGCGCTCGCGGCGCTCAAGCTCGCCATCGAGCGCGAGGTGAGCGGTGCTTTCAACATCGTGGGAGACGGCGTTCTGCCGCTGTCGACGGTGATCAAGCTGGCGGGCTCGAGCCCTCTGCCCCTGCCGCACTTCGTGGTACCCCGGGTGGCCGCTTTGCTCTGGCTCCTCGGCGTGTCGGATGTGCCGGCCCCCATGTGGCGTTTTCTGCGTCACCTGTGTGTGGGGGATGCGGTTCGTGCGCAGGCGGAGCTCGGTTTCTCGCCGGCCTACACCACGCGCGAGGCCGTGCTCGAGTTTGGCGCGGCGCTCAGGCTGCGCGAAGCACGTCTGTTGACGGAGGCCTACGCATGACGCCCCCCAGCGAGAACAAGCGGCCTTCGGCCAGGCCTTCTGCGCGGCGCAGCTCGCTGCCGCCGCCTGCTGTCGAGCCACAACAGGACACGACCAGCGCAGCGTCTGAAGCGGGCGCGCCTCTCAGCTCGGCGCAGGCCAAGAAAGCGGCGAAGGCACGCGTGTCGGCCCGTCACCAGGTGGAAAGCCACACGATGTCGCACCCGAACCTGCGCAAGCGACGGAAGCGGCGCGTCCTGAAGAGCTGGTGAACGTCGCAGCCCCCGTCGCATCCTTCGACGATGACGATGGGGACGTCTTCGGTGATGCGGGCGCGGCGGGAATGCCGGCCTATGACTTCGTCGCGCACGTCGACACCCAGAGCAGCGAACCGCCGCCGCGAACGCCAAGCCTCGAGCGCCTGCACGGCAGCTCTCGCGAGGGGCGAAGGCGCGAGGATCTGGCCTTGCAGGGCAGCGCGCAGCAGCTCGTGTCCACCGACTATTACGTGCGGCAGTACGGTGCGCACGGCATGCGCAGTCTCGCGGCGGAGGTCGACGACTTCGGTCTCGATCCGCACTTCGAGGAGCGCGCGCGGCCCCTGCTCGAGGCGCTCGTCAGGCGCTACTTCCGCGTGGATGTCGCGGGCGCCCAGCACTTGCCCGACGCGGGGCGTGCGCTGATCGTCGCCAATCGGGCCGGCACGATGCCTTGGGACGGTCTCGTCTTGCGCACGGCGCTGCGCGTGACGCGCCCCTCGCTCCAGACCGTGCGCTGGTTGGCCGAGGACAGCGTGTTTCACTACCCCTTTCTCGGCGTGTTCATGAATCGCTTGGGTGCGGTGCGCGCCTGTCCGGAAAACGCCGAGCGCCTGCTCTCCCAAGACCGCCTGGTGGCCGTGTTTCCCGAGGGAGCGCAGGGTTCGAGCAAGCTGTTCAAGGACCGCTATCGCTTGCAGCGCTTCGGGCGCGGGGGCTACGTGAAGCTTGCGCTGCGGTTCGGCGCGCCGATCATCCCCACGGCCATCATCGGTGCCGAGGAGACCAACCCTTTGCTCGGCAAGTCTCGCGCGTTGGGCCGCGCCCTCGGTGCGAGCTACATGCCGATCACGCCCACCTTCCCCTGGCTTGGGCCCGTGGGGCTTCTGCCTTCGCCTGTGAAGTGGCGCGTCGTGGTGGGTGAGCCGGTCGATCTTTCGAGCTACGGACCCGACGCGGCCGACGACGCGCTCGTCGTGCACCGTCTCAACGAGCAGGTGCGTGCGATCCTGCAAGCGCTGGTCGAGCAGGCGAGGGCCACGCGGCGCAACGTACTCTTCGGGTAGTTCCCGCCGGGAATCGATGCAGAAGCGGCTTTCGTCCGCAGCCCAAACCTGCGAAAGACAGGAAGTCTTCCTCGGTTC
>CAYNOM010000904.1:0-2882 GCA_964398415.1 uncultured Polyangiales bacterium
GCATGGGGAATCTGAAGCGAGCTCTGCAGGGGCGTCATCTGTACGTGGCCCTCCTGGCACTCGACGTCGAACAGGCCGAGCTCGTCGCAGCTTCCGGGCAGGAGCAGATCGCGGCCAGCGACATCGAAGTGAATGGGGCCATGGGCATCGCTCTGCGCAAGCGAGCGCGGCCACTCGCCGTTCAAAAGCCCCTGCTTCACGAATGCCTCGAGCAAGCTCGCGCAGCGCGCAGGCTGGATCGCGTCGTCGCGCCTGAAGCACTGCACCTCGATCGAGTCGCTTGCGCCGGGCACATCGAGCGCGGCGATCAAGGAGGTGACCCGAGGCTTCTCTTCGGGGCCGAGGCGCAACCACAGCGTCGGCACATCCACGCCGTTCACGCGCAAAGAGCGTGGCTCGACCTCGAAGCCCGAGCGCGTGAGGCGCGCATTCATGCTGCGCAAGACCTCCTGCGCCCGCGGTGCGCGCGAGATGAACATCAGCTCCGCGTTGGGGCAGCGCACGGCGCGCACGAAGCGTCCAAAGCGCGTGGTCTCGCACTCCTTCACCGGATCGAAGCCGCCGGCCACCACGAACTCTTCCTCGCGCACCTCGCGGGCCTCGCCTCCGCAAGCGAGCCCGAACAGACAAATCCCGACCCAAGCGATGCAACGGATCACGCCTGCTCCCCCCGCGACACGACCTCGAAGCGTGATCACAACGCCGATTGGCAGCGGGGTCAAGCTCGCGCTGGCTGGGCTCGACCGCGCGCGACCGAGCGGGCTCGGCGCCGACTGCTAGGCTTTCGGCCATCATGGGCACAAAGCTCGTCCACGCTGCCGATCTCCACATCGACAGTCCCTTGCGCGGCCTGTCGCGCTACGAGGGAGCGCCCGTTGCGGAGCTGCGCTCGGCTACGCGACGGGCCCTGACGAACCTCGTCGAGCTGTGCCTCGAAGAAGACGCCAAGCTGCTGCTCATCGCGGGCGACCTCTACGACGGGGAGTGGCGCGACTACTCGACGGGCCTGTTTCTGGCGGCCGAGCTGGCACGGCTCAGGGAAGTCGGGTGTGAGGTGGTCTGGATTCGCGGCAACCACGACGCCCAAAGCCGACTCACGAAGCACATCACCCTCGGCCCCCACGTGCATGAGCTCGGCGTCAAGCGACCCGAGACACGCTGCTTCGAGTCCCTAGGCATCGCGGTCCACGGCCAGGGCTTCGCCACCACCGCCGTCACCGAAGACCTGAGCAGAGCCTACCCTGCACCGCTGTCGGGTCTGATCAACATCGGCCTCCTGCACACAGCCCTCTCGGGGCGCCCGGGGCACGCCCCCTACGCGCCCTGCGAGCTCGGCCTGCTGAAGAACAAGGGCTACGACTACTGGGCCCTCGGTCACGTGCATGCGCGCGAGGTGGTGTGCGAGGTGCCTTGGATCGTGTTTCCCGGAAACCTGCAGGGCCGACACATCAAGGAGCAGGGCGCAAAGGGCGCAAGCCTCTTGCACGTGGAGCACGGCAGCGTGGCGCGCGTGGAGCATCGCGTGCTCGACGTGGTGCGCTTCAACCAACAGAGCGTCGACGTGAGCCGAGCCCATGGCGTCGATGACGTGCTCGAGCTGTGCCGCAAGGCGATCGCCCAGGCCGCGACCGACGCGGGTCCTCGACTGTGCGCGCTGCGCCTCCATCTCGAAGGTCGGAGTCACGCCCACGCGGAGCTGAGTCGCGATCCAGATCGCCTGCTCGCCAACGTGCAAGCCCTGGGCAACGAACAGAGCAGCTGTGATGTGTGGATCGAGGACGTGGTGCTCGGCACGTCGCTGCCGCTCGATCTCGTCGCTCTGTCGCAGCGCGACGATGCGCTGGGACAGGTGGTGCGCGCGCTCGACAGCCTGCACGAGGAGCCGACGCGGCTCGCCGAGCTCGACCACGAGCTGAAAGAGCTGTTTGCACTCTTGCCCCACGAGCTGTCGCGCGGAGAGCTCGGCCTCGATCTCGACGACTCCGCCCAAGCCCAGCGTCTGATCGAGGCGGTGCAACAACTGCTGCTACCGCGCCTGCTCGGGGGGCCATGAGGATCGCGCGGCTCGAGCTCTCGGCATTCGGCCCGTTCACGGGGACACGCCTCGATTTCGACGCAGAGCCCAAGGCGTTGCAGCTCGTGTACGGCCCGAACGAGGCCGGCAAGAGCACCACCCTGCGCGCGCTGCTCGCTTTGTGGTTCGGCATCCCCGAGCGCACGCAAGATGCCCATCTGCACGACATGGCCAAGCTGCGCATCGGCGCCACGCTGGTCGATCGCCATGGCAAGACGCTCACCCTCTCGCGCAGGAAGGGTCGAAAGAAGACGCTACTCGACGGCAAGGGACAGCCCGTCGACGAAGGGCGCCTCGCCGCGCTGCTCGGAGGCCTCGACGATCGCCTCTACACGCAGATGTTCGGGCTCGATCACGAGCGCCTGCGCGCGGGGGCCGAGGCGCTGTTGCGCGGCGGCGGGGACGTCGGCGAGGGCCTGTTCGAAGCGAGCAGCGGCACAGGCTCGGTGCACAGCGCGCTCGCCGCGTTTCGCCAGGAAGCCGACGCGATCTATCGCCCGCGGGGGCAACGCAAGCTCAACGTGGCGCTCGCAAGCCTGCGCGAGTGTGAGCGCCAGATGAAGGATGCGGTGCTGAAGCCGCAGGTCTTCGAAGAGCAAAAGCGCGCCGTCGACGACGCCGAACGTGAGCTCGAGCAGGCGCTCGCCCCGCGCCGCGCCCTGTCGAGCGAGCAAGCGGAGCTGAGCCGCACCTTGCTCGTGTTGCCGAAGCTCGCGCGCCTCAGCCAGCTCGCGCGCGAGATGGGGCCCCTCGAGGGAGCGCCCGCCATCCGCGACGAGGACGTTCAGCGAGCCATCGCGCTCGAGCG
>CAYNOM010000905.1:0-1228 GCA_964398415.1 uncultured Polyangiales bacterium
ACTTGTCGGGCCAAGCGAGGTAGCCGCGCTCGGGCCCCGACTTCGACTCGGCCATGCCGTGAAATGCGAACACCACCGGAAAGCGCTCGGCGCCGTCGCGCTGTCGCGGCCAGATGCCGATGGCGGCCTGTTTCGAACCGTCCGGGCCCGTCACGCTGAAACGCGAGCTCTTCACGAGCGCGGTGTCGGCCAGCGCCGGCGCCTGCGGGAGCAGCGCGGCCAGAGAGAGCAGCGCCGACAACCCACACGCGACGAGCCCAGTGCGCTGCACCAGCGCGCGCGAAGCGCCTCGCCTTCGCTCGTCCCTCATGATGCGCTGGAAGGAGGGGGCGGCACGCGCGAAGAACGCGGCAGGCTCGCGTGGTACTCCTGCAGCGAGCGCACCTCGGCCGACGTGGTCACGCCACTCTGAATGGCCGCCGTGGCCGCCGTCGCCGCAGCCACGGTGGTGAAGTAGGGCACGCCGCTCGTGAGCGCCTGACGGCGCATCGAGTAGCTGTCGCGGATGGTCTTCTCACCCTCGGTCGTGTTCACCACCATCGCGACCTTACCGTCACGCAGGTAGTCGATGATGTTGGGCTGACCTTCGTGGAACTTGTTGATCACCTCGGCCTTCAGGCCCACGCGCGCGAGCGCCTGCGCTGTGCCGCGTGTGGCGAGGATGGAGAAGCCGAGCTCGGTCAACCCATGGGCGACCTCGCAGGCGGCCTGCTTGTCGGCATCGCGCACGCTCACGAACACGAGCCCCGAGGTGGGTAGCTTCATGCCGGCTCCAGCTGCGGCCTTGAGGAACGCCTCGGGGAAGCTGCCCGCCACGCCCATCACCTCGCCCGTGCTGCGCATCTCGGGCCCGAGCAGCGTGTCGACGCCCGGGAACTTGGCGAACGGAAACACCGACTCTTTCACGGCCACGTGCCGCGGTACGATCTCGCGGGTGATGCCGAGCGCCTTCAGCGTCTCTCCCGCCTGCAGCTTGGCGGCGATCTTGGCCAGCGGAACGCCGGTCGTCTTGCTCACGAAGGGCACGGTGCGCGAGGCCCGCGGGTTGACCTCGATGACGTACACGGCGCTGCCGCGCACCGCGTACTGCACGTTCATCAGACCCACCACGCCAAGCTCGAGGGCGAGCGCGCGCGTCGACGAGCGGATGGTGCCGAGCACCTCGGGAGGCAGCGCATGGGCCGGAAGCACGCTGGCCGAGTCGCCCGAGTGCACGCCCGCCTCTTCG
>CAYNOM010000905.1:1238-2882 GCA_964398415.1 uncultured Polyangiales bacterium
TGCTGCATGATCCCGCCGATGACCACCGTCTCACCGTCGGCGAGGCAATCGACGTCGACCTCGATCGCATCTTTCAAGAACTCGTCGACCAAGATCGCCGTGCTTTCACTGTCCTCGAGGGCCTCGAACGCCTCCCGCATGTAGCGGGCCAGATCGCTCGGCGAGTGGACGATCTCCATGGCGCGTCCGCCGAGCACGTAGCTCGGGCGCACGAGCACCGGATACCCGATGCGCTCTGCCACCTCGAAGGCCTGGGCGACACCGTGGGCGATGCCGTTCTCGGGCCTGCGCAGGTTGAGCTTCGTGAGCAGCTCGTCGAACTTCTCACGGTCTTCGGCGCGGTCGATGGCCTCCGCGGGCGTACCGAGAATCTTCACGCCGGCGCGCGCCAGCGGCACCGCGAGGCGCAGCGGGGTCTGCCCGCCGAACTGGACGATGACGCCCTCCGGCTTCTCGACGTCGATGATCGACATCACATCTTCGAAGGTGAGCGGCTCGAAGTAGAGGCGATCGGAGGTGTCGTAGTCGGTCGACACCGTCTCGGGATTGCAGTTGACCATGATGGTCTCGTACCCGGCGTCACGAAGCGCGAAGGCGGCGTGGACGCAGGCGTAGTCGAACTCGATGCCCTGTCCGATGCGGTTCGGCCCGGACCCCAACACGACGACCCGGGGTCGGTCGGCGGGCGGCACTTCATCCTCGTCCTCGAACGTCCCGTACATGTAAGGGGTCAACGCCTCGAACTCCGCGGCGCAGCTGTCGACCCGCGCGAACACGGGCGTGATGCCGAGCTCCTTGCGCAGCGAGCGCACCTCGAGGCCGCTTCGGCCCGTGAGCTGACCGATGGCCTGGTCGGAGAAGCCCTTGTGCTTGGCGCGACGCAGCACCTCGGGATCGATCGCGGCGTTGGCGTAGCGCCGAAGCTCGCGCTCCTCCGTCACGAGCTGCATCAACTGGTCGAGAAACCAAACGTCGATGGCGGTGGCCTCGTGGACCTGTTCGACACTGGCTCCCACGCGCATCGCGTCGACGACGTACCAGATCCGATCGGAGAGCGGCGTGCGGATGACCTCGAGCAGGATCTCGCGCAGCTCCTCGTCGCTCGGCACCGGCACGCCTTCCGAGAGCTTGGGGATGAGACTCATCGGGACGCCGGTTTCACGCTGCTTGCGCAGCTCGTCACGCAGGGTGCGATAGTCGATGCGATCGCAGAGCGAGACCAGGCCGGGTCGGCCGATCTCGAGCGAGCGGGCCGCCTTCTGGATCGCCTCCTTGAACGTGCGGCCGATGGCCATCACCTCGCCCACCGACTTCATCTGCGTGGTGAGGCGCGTGTCTGCGCCCTGAAACTTCTCGAACGCGAAGCGCGGCACCTTGGCCACGACGTAGTCGATGGAGGGCTCGAACGCGGCGCTCGTGCCGGTGATGCTGTTCCGGAGCTCGTCGAGTCGGTAGCCGACCGCAAGCTTGGCGGCGATCTTTGCGATCGGAAAGCCCGTCGCCTTCGAGGCGAGCGCGCTCGAGCGCGACACGCGCGGGTTCATCTCGATGACGTGCATCTGACCCGTCGCCGGGTCGACCGCGAACTGGACGTTCGAGCCGCCGGTCTCGACGCCGATCTCGGTCATGACCGCGCGGGCCGCG
>CAYNOM010000906.1:0-2881 GCA_964398415.1 uncultured Polyangiales bacterium
GGTCGACGTAGGCACGCGTGCAGCGCCTCGCCACTGCCGGCGTTGCCAGGATGTGGTCGATACGCAACCCGTTGTTCTTGGGAAAGCCGAGCATGCGGTAGTCCCACCACGAGTAGAGGCCGGGCTCTGGATTGCGCGCGCGAACGCAGTCGACGAGGCCCCACGCGATCAGCTCGTCGAACGCAGCCCGCACCTCGGGCCGGCAGAGCACGGTCTCGTTCCATTCGGCAGGACGGGCGACGTCGGCTTCGGTCGGCGCGATGTTGAGATCGCCGCAGATCATGACTGCCTGTTCCGGGGTGTGATGGCGTTCCAAGAATTCCTCGAAGCGGTGAAGCCACTCGAGCTTGTAGGCGAACTTCGGCGACTCTGGCTCGCCGCCGTTGGGTACGTAGATCGAGTAGATGCGTAGACCGTCCAGCGTGGCGCCGATCAGGCGAGCTTGCGGATCATCGACGCCGTCGGAGAGTCCCATGCACACGTCGGCCGGCTCGCTGCGCGCGAGGATTGCGACGCCGTTGTAGGTCTTTTGCCCGCTCAGCGCGCAGTGATAGCCCAGCTCGCGCAGGCGATCCGCTTGGAACGCGTGCGCTTCGAGCTTCAGCTCCTGCAAGCACAGCACGTCCGGAGCGTGGCGCCCGAGCCAGCTCTCGAGCCGGTCCCAGCGCGCCTTGACGGAGTTGACGTTCCACGTCGCGATCTTCATCGTGAGCGCAGCATAACGCCGGAGGCGCCGCCATGAACGACAAGCGCATCGTGTCCACCGAGCAGGCTCCCAAGGCCGTGGGGCCCTATAGCCAAGCCGTCGTCGCGGGCGGCCTCGTGTTCTGCTCCGGGCAGATCCCGCTCGACCCGGCGACGGGAAAGCTCGTCGACAGCGCCGACATCGGCGATCACGTGCGCCGCGTCATGGAGAACCTTCGCGCCGTGCTGCAGGCCGCCGGCAGCGATCTCTCGCGCGTGGTGAAGGCCAACATCTACGTCACGAACCTCGCCGAGTTCGCCGACATCAACCGCACGTACGCCGAGTACTTCACCACCGACCCGCCCGCCCGAGCCACCGTGCAAGTAGCCGCCCTCCCGCTCGGCGCCCGCGTCGAAATCGACGTCATCGCCGTCGCTTGACCCCTCCGAGAGAGCTGCCGAAAAATCGTCTCGGAGCGAGCGCGCCCGCAGGGCCCGACTGAGCCGTACTCCCGTCTCATGACTGATCACATCTCGTGCTGTAGGGCGGCCCGGTATCCGACTTCGTAGGCCAGCAAGGAATCGAAGCCGCGGCCCAGGGTGAGCCAGCCGGGTGGGCCGTTGCGCCGCAGGTGCCCGCCAAGGCCGGCGATGGCGAGTAGGACTTGGGCGGCGGTGGGTTCCGAAGGCAGTGCGACGCGCTTGCTGGTGGCCGCAAGCAGCTTCATCTGCACAGCGCTAAGCAAATCGCTTCCGGATCGGTTGGGATCGATGCGTGCCGCGGTCCGGATGCGTAGCAGGCGCCAAGCCACAGGCAGCATGACCGCAAGCAGGCGACGCAGCGCGCTGTAGCTACGAAACTGGCGTTGCTCGAATGCACAGCCGGTCTTAAGTGCTTTGAACAGCTCTTCGATCGTCCAGCGTGCGCGGTAGATGTCTACGACACGTAGCACCGCATGCTCTGTGTCGATCGGCTCGGTCGTCAGCAAGGTCCACTCCACAGTTGGCTGTCCCTGCGGAGGATCGAGCTCGATCACATTCACCAGATGCAGTGTGAGGCTCTTGGGTAGCTGGTCGTCGGCGCAGTCCGGTCGCCGCACCTCGACTGCAGTTGCTCTGAAGCTGAGCTTGGCGACGCGTCCTTCGCGCGTGGGATGAATTCTTCGCGAGACAGGTAGCTTGCTGCCCTTGCGCGGCGAGAGCGGAACTTCGCGCTCGGCCACTCCTTCGAGGCTGCGCACCACGTCGGAAAGCTTGAGGTGCCCTCGCGTGCCTTCGCGCTTGCTGGGAGTCGCGCGATCCTCGGACAGCCGAATAACGAAGCGCTGTTGGCAGGCCACCATGCGCGCAAACAGCTCGTAGATATCCGCCTCGCGATCGATCACGTGAATCACCTGAGCACGGCCCGAAAGCTGCTTTTCACAGCGGTCGATCGCGAGTGCGAACCGGTGACGCTCGTTATTCGGGTCGCTCAATGTCTTGGCTTTCTTGCTCCACGTGCGTTCATCAGCTCGCACGTAGTCGTGCACCGCCAGCACGCCCAGGGGATCCCGCGACTCGCCCAGTGCCACTGCCAACGACACATGTGAGTAGAAGCCCCGCGCCCCGTGCTTGTGCAGTATCGGGCCGAGCCCTTCACGCGTGTCCTCGTCGCAAAAACGAAAACTTGTCGTGTCATGCACGGCCAAAACCTCTGTGTGACCCGCGGCCCGCTCCACCGTTCGCCGTTGATGCGGCGCCAGGACAGCCTCAGGTGTCACTTGGTCGTTGTTGAGAAACCGGTAACAGCCTTCGAGTTCCGCATCACTCTGCGCGGACTGCGGCAGGCTCCGATCTGGATCGTGTGCGATGCTCGCGGCAAACCGCGCCAAACGCTGCGTCCTTCGCGCGTCACCCAGCTCCGCACCCGCAAACTCCGCCTCGATGTCCGGCACGTCCATGCCAGGGTCAGATCACCTCCAACCGAAAAGTTCAATCCCGGTTCAGCAGGATCATGAGACTCCTGTACGGCGCAGGGAGGGCCCGAGGACGTAAGCCGCTCCCAGACGATTTGGCGACCGCTCTTCAGCGGAGCATGCGGCGGCACTCCTGGACGTAGTCCCCGCGTCCCAGCTCCACGCAGCGCCTGTAGGCCTCGCGCGCCCCAGCGCGATCGTTCAAAGACTCGCGCGCCGCGCCGAGCACGATCCACGCCTCG
>CAYNOM010000907.1:0-2871 GCA_964398415.1 uncultured Polyangiales bacterium
CGCACCGGCACCTCTCACTACTTATGAGATCGACTTGGATGTCACGGCGGGGCAAGAGCCTTCGTACCCAGGTGAAGAACAATGACGGAAAAGGGTTTGCAACAGACAGTAGTGGAGGAGTTGGAAAGGCTCTTGGCACCGCTGACTGCGGCTGCTGACAGCGCGCACCTGCGGCGGAACCTACTGGGCGACATCGGGTGGAACCTCGATGCAATTGCGGAACTCGACGAGCGCCTCTCGCAAGCGATCACCGCGGCGGGCGCCCTTGACGATCTTGTAGCGAGTTGGCTCGACGGTGACGCAGCGGCCGTCCCAGCTGTCGCGGATACTCTAATCCAGTTGAAGAGTGGGATCGACGCCATTCGCGGTCTGCGATTCCCCGAAGCGGGAACGCTTCCCAACGCTGCAGACCTCGGGCCCGATCTGGTCGTCTTTCTGTTTGCACGCTGGTTGCAGCGCTGGCATCCCGTCGTATGGGCTGGGTTGGTCCTTGGTGGCATCGTGTACACCGGTGTCGATGATCGTCTCAACGAGGCCATCGCCGATGACGACGGGAAATGGCTGCGCTACCCCGCGTACCGCTCCGTGCTCGACTGGTCGGCGCTGCGAGGGTTGCTGACCGAGCCAATTCAGGCGCTCAAGTCGCTCTACTGGATTAACGATCTTGCCTATGACGCCGACGCGCGTGCCTCTGCCGAACTGTTGTTCCCTCGCATGGCGGCCTTTCTGCGTGCACTCGGAGTACCATCAATCGCACGCGCCGATGGCTCCATGCGAGCCGCCACGGAAACTCCCCTTAGGGTGGGCGCTGATCTGACGCTGCTCTCCGGAGCAGGTGGAGGCCCCGGGCTCCTTGTTGCACCCCGGGGGGACTTTGCAGGCAAAGCGCACACCGGCGGGTGGCGGCTTGCGTTGAGTAGCAGCGGCCTAGTTCCTTTCATAGTTCGAACCGACACAATCTCGACCATCGACGGCAACGGAAGTCCCAGCGTCACGCTGGCGCTCGTTGCCAATCGCCTGCGAAGCGACGGCAACGCCGCTTTCCTGATCGGCGATCGTATCGGCGGTAGCCGGCTTGAGCTGTCGCAGATCGAGGCTCGCGCGTCCTTCGCCTTGAGCCCGAACGAGCGGAGCGCCGAACTCGTTGTCGACTTCGGGCGAGGCGCCCTTGTGATTGCGTCGGAGGAGCAGGATGGATTCTTGTCGTCCGTGCTCCCACCGGACGGTCTCCGAACTGACTTCGAGCTCGCGCTCGGCTGGTCCTTGGATCGTGGCGTATTCGTCCGCGGTAGCGGAGGCCTGGCCGCGACGATCCCGGTGCACCTGACGATCCTCGAAGTTCTTACGGTCCACGCCATCAAGCTGGCAGTCGAGGCAAGCGCCGAAGGTATTTGCATACCCGTCGCCGCAGACGTTTCAGTTCAGCTGGGACCGCTCGACGTTGCGGTATCGGGAATGGGTATCGCGCTAGATTTTGCTCTCCGGGAGGGCAATCTCGGTTCGGCGAACGTGGCGTTGGGAGTGAAGCGGCCAACGGGAGCGGGCCTCTCCATCGATGCGAGCGCCATCGTCGGTGGCGGCTTCCTCGACTTCGACAAACCGAACGAGCGTTACTCCGGCATTCTTGGTCTCCGCATCGGCAAGATCGGCCTGACCGCGATTGCGGTGATCACCACCAAGATGCCCGATGGTTCGAAGGGGTTCTCCCTGATGGCCAACATCGGCGTGACCTTCGACCCTGCGATTCAGATCGCAATGGGTTTCTGGGCGTCGGGCTTTGGTGGCCTCCTGGGCGTGAACCGAACGATGGATGTGGACGCCCTACGGGCGGGGCTCAACAGCGGCACACTGGATTCCATCCTGTTTCTGGATCCGGCGACCATTGTTCTCAACGCGCCGAAGATCATCAGCGATTCGATGGCGGTGCTTCCGCCGCGGGCGGGACGTTACGTCATCGGGCCGATGGTGCAGGGCGGCTGGGGTCCAGGCATCGTCAAGTTCGAGCTCGGGATCTTCATGGAGTTCCCGTCGCCCATTCGCTTCGTGCTGTTGGGGCAGGTCGTGGCGGCTCTGCCGAACCCAGACAACGCCATTGTCGTCATTCGTCAGGACATTCTGGGTGTCATCGAACCCGAGAAGAAGCAGCTGACGTTTCAGGCCACGCTCTTCGATTCGAGAATTCTCGACTTCCCGCTGACGGGAAACACTGCTTGCCTCGTGCGCTGGGGGGATGAGCCGGAGTTCGTGATGTCGATGGGTGGCTTCCATCCGAAGTTTCCCGTTCCGGCTCCTGCCGAAATCTTCGGTGGAATGGATCGGCTGAAGCTGAATCTGAGCGACGGCAGCAAGATCCAATTGTCATGCGCAGCGTATCAGGCGATGACGACGAATTCCCTGCAGTTTGGCGCACGCGTCGATGTGCGTGCGAGCGGATACGGGGCGAAGGTGAAGGGGTATGTCTCCTTCGATGCATTGATCTACTTCAGCCCTTTTTCGTTCGAAGCGTCCGTGGGCGCTGGCGTTCGGGTGAAGTACTCCGGCTTCTCCTTTGAGGTGGATCTGGCGTTCGTACTGTCCGGACCAACACCTTGGAACACGCGCGGAAAGAACTTCATCGATCTCACCTTGGATACGGCGGAGATCCCGTTCGACTACACCTGGGGACGCCGCGACAAGGCCAGGCTCCCTGCAGTCGATCCGTGGCCAGCTTTCAAGGACGCGCTCGCGCTGCGCGAGAACTGGGGCAGCGTCCTGCCCGGCGGTCGCGACTTGCTCGAGATTCTTGCTCCGGTGAAGAAGGCGGCAGCCAATGAGACCCCGCCGCTTCTACTGCATCCCGGGGGGAGGCTCGAAGTGCGTCAGCAGATCGCA
>CAYNOM010000908.1:0-2871 GCA_964398415.1 uncultured Polyangiales bacterium
TCGAGGTGGCCGCCCCGCTCACGCTTCGCGGTCCCGGCGGAAAGAAGCTCGAAGTCGTGGAGCGAATCGGCTTCCGGCCGAGCAACGTCGACAAGAAGCTCCGCGCGTGGTGCGCCCCGGCGTCGTTCGGGGAGGGAACGGAGACCCGAACAGACGCTCGCGTGCGAGATGGACGACAGCTTTACGCTCGCAACGGAGCGCTCGCGGTCGAAGGGTTCGACGAGGCGCTCCGCGAGATCCTACAGGAGATCCGCGCAGCGCTGTGTCCGCACGAGGCTACGCCGCCAACCGCCGAGCTTCACTCGCTCAACGTCTACGGTCGCGGCGGCCACTTCGTGGCTCACAAGGATACGCCGCGCGAGCCAAGCGTTTTCGGCACGCTCGTCGTGTGCTTGCCGCTGGCCTTCAGCGGCGGGCAGCTGATTGTCGAGCAGGAGTCACGTGCAACATTCGATTGGGAAACGCGATCGTTCAGCTCGTCTCCCGAGACGGAGGGGCGGCGGATTCGCTGGGCGGCATTTTTTGGCGACGTCGACCATCGCATCGAGACGGTCAGCTCCGGTTGCCGAGCGACCCTGACGTACGAGCTGCGGCGTGCGCCCGACGCTGAGGCCGCTGTGCCGAGCCAGCCCGGTGAGGCCGAGGCGGCGTTCACGGCGACCCTCGCTCAAGCACTCGCGGACCCGAAGTTCGTGCCGGACGGCAGGAAGTTCGGAATGCCCTGCCTGCACCTCTATGCGGTTCCAACTATTGAGAGAACGCTCCCGGGAATCGAGAGCCTCCGCGATTATCTGAAGGGTCGAGACCGTCTCGTCTCCGTCGCCCTGGAGCGCGCAGGGCTCGTGCCGCGCGTCGTCCCCTATGTCTTCGAGACGTGCGCGGGCGAGAGCTGGCGTCTGCGCCGCGATGCCAGCGCACGCGAAAAGGAGATGTTCGCGCAGAAGCGACTCAAGGGGTCGATACTCGAGCGGAAACTGCCTATCGAGTTCCATGCGGATTGGAACCACTCCGACGACGTCACTTGGTTGGTTCGTCCACCCTGGGTCAGCAGCTATCGCGAGCCAGCCGACGGACGACCCGAGCCGGCGGTCGAGCTGCTCGGGCAAACCGAATACAGCGCCACGGACTACTTCGGAAACGAGGCGTCTGACGTATCGTTCTACGCCGCTGCCGCCATCCTATTCGAGGTTCCGCCGACGTCCGCAAGGAAGCGCGTCGCGGGCGGCTGACCGAGGCCGGTGGATCGCGCGGCTCAGCCCTCGGCGGTCACTTCGCAGCCGATGGCGGCGAGTAGCTCGACGCGAGACGGGTCGAGCACTCGCACCTCGTGCTCGCCGGCAAAGAAGCTGGTGATGCGGATGTTGGTGAGGGGAGTGCGGCAGACGACGCGGTGCGGCCCGAACTTGTTCTCGCTGACCCAGCGCCGGAGGGCGAGGCTCTGGTGTGCGGCATTCCAGAGTGCGCGGGTCCACGGATCGCGCTCGACGTCCAGGCCACGCTCCGTAGCAAGCTGGTTGGTCATCCAGGTGTCGTCGTTAATGTGGCCGGTCTCCACTCGCTTCGCGCGATCGTGGATCGAGTTGAAAGAGCCTCGATGGTGCCCCCTGCGAGCCTGCCCTCGTGGTGCGCGACGCGAGCGACTGTTCCACGGCGAGCGTTTTGCCAGAACGCGAACACGTCGCGCGCATCGTCCCGATGGGTCGCACCGAAATAGAGATGCCGCCGAAGCCCGGGCTTACACACCTGCGGCAGCACCCATCCGTACTGGAACAAGCTGTCGCGCGCAGGCGGCGACTCGGGCGTATAGGCCAGTGGCCCTTCCGCGGCGAGCCACGGAACCACCCGGTCATCTGACGTCCTGGTCCTGGTGGAGTATGCCTTCCTTGTCACGTCGCCTCGAGAAGCCAGGGCGCGGTCGTCGCGTGATTCCGGTCATACTCCGCGGCCCCCCGGCGCGCCCGGCCCGCTTGCATGACGAATGCGGCATCGCTTGACGCCGTAGTGCTCATCGTGACATACGAGCACTACAACATGAGCTTTGTGCGACGAAAGCGCGGCCAGGTGCTCCTGGTTCACAACGAACGCGACCCGGCTTCCGCGCGCGTGCGGCAGCGCGAGCTGCATCGGTTTGCCTCACCGGCAGAGCTCGAGGAGGTGCTCGCGCCCGCCGGGTGGGCGCAATGGACGCGCGCCCTCGCGTGGAGAGAGAACGAGCTCGAGTTTGACTGGCCTGCGATTCGCGGACGCCTCAGCGAGGAGCTCAAGGCGTGGAGCGAAGCGCCCAGCGGCGCGAAGCATCGCCGCAACCAGAAGATCGAGCGGCTCGCCTCTGAGCTGGTCGCCGAGCTCGCCCCGCTTTCCGTCGCGAAGGTCTCCGATGCCGCTGTCGTCGCGCGCGTTCGCCCCTCACTCATGGCACTGCGCGACTCGATCAACCGTCTACTGCCGTCCGAGACCAAGCCCGCGAACGAACCACCTGCCAAGGAGACCCCCGTGATCCAAACGACACCTGCCGCAAACCGCGCTGCCGACGCAGCCTTCGACGAAGGGATGGAGCACTGGTGGTCGGGAAACCGACGCGCCGCCGTCAAGCTTTTCCGAAGCGCGCTCGAGCTCGATCCCCAGCATGCGGACGCACACAATCACCTGGGCATCGTCAGCCTCGAGGCGCGCAAGTTGAAGGCTGCTGAGCAGCACTTCCGGGCGGCCATCGACGGCAGCCAGCGTCACCTCGAGCGCGATGGCAAAACGGTGCACTGGGGCTTCATCGAGAACCGCCCGTACCTGCGTGGTCTTTCGAACCTCGCCCTCGTCTTGCTGGAGCAAAAGAAGTGGGCCGAGGCGCTCGCCATCCACAGGCAGATGCTGCAG
>CAYNOM010000909.1:0-2869 GCA_964398415.1 uncultured Polyangiales bacterium
TCGCGTGTGAGCACGTACCAGGTGCCCTTCGCGTATTTGGGCGAAGCAAAGCAGTGGGCCACATGCTCCTCGGCGGTGCGACCCTCGCCCCACTCCGCATGAGCAAACAGAAACGCCGTACGCATGTCGTCGGGTTGGGCACGGCGCGCGATCAACGATGCCATCGCAAGATCCTTTCACAGATGGGCGCAAGCACGCGAGAAGACGCCGAGGCGATGGCGCAGCGCGCGGTCTGGTCGCTTCACCCCAAGCGCGCGTTCTCGGTCCTTGCAAGGCGCTGGCGGCGCGTGGTCAAGTGCAGAGCCCATGCCGCCACCCGTCAAAGCCCCGTCGGTCATCGACGTCGACACCCGTGAGCGGCTGCTCCGCCAAAAGCGTCCGCGCCCGGCTTTGCCCATGATCACCGAGGGCAAGCGCAGATTGCCGCTCCTCGATGCCGCGCGCGCCGTCGATCGACAGACTCGGCCCGTCTACGCCGTCTGGGAAACCACCCTGCGCTGCGACCTCGCCTGCCGGCACTGCGGCTCCCGTGCTGGCGCGGCGCGTCACGACGAGCTGTCGACGGAAGAGTGCCTCGATCTCGTCGCGCAGCTCCAAGCTCTCGGGGTGCGTGAGGTGACGTTGATCGGCGGAGAGGCCTATCTGCGCGACGACTGGCTGACGTTGATCCGCGCGGTGCGAGAGCACGGCATGGAGTGCACGATGACGACGGGCGGCCGCGGCTTCACGGCCGAACGCGCGCGCCTCGCGAAGGAAGCCGGGCTGCAGAGCGTCAGCGTGTCGATCGACGGCAACGCCGAGGTGCACGATCGCCTGCGTGGCGTGCCCGGATCGCACAAAGCCGCGGTCGAAGCGCTCACGCACCTCAAGGCTGCTGGCGTCAAGATCGCGGTCAATACGCAGATCAATCGGCTCAGCCTGCCCGACCTGCCCGACGTGCTCGAGCTCGTGATCGCCCTAGGCGCGCACAGCCTGCAGCTACAGCTCACCGTCGCCATGGGACGTGCCGCCGACGAGCCCGAGGTGCTGCTTCAGCCCTACGACTTGCTCAGTGTCTTTCCCTTGCTCGATCGGCTCAAGACACGCTGCGAGGAGGCCGGTGTGCGGCTGTGGCCGGGCAACAACCTCGGCTACTTTGGCCCCTACGAAGGACGCTTGCGCGGCACCATGCCCCGCGGCCACCTGTCGTCGTGCGGCGCGGGTCGCTATACGCTCGGCATCGAAGCCGACGGCACGATCAAGGGCTGTCCGTCACTGCCGACCGAGCAGTGGACGGGCGGCAATGTGCGCGATGCGAGCCTTGTCGGCATCTGGGAGCGCGGCGCCGCCATGCGCTACACGCGCGACCGCAGCGTCGCCGACCTCTGGGGCTACTGTCGAAGCTGCTACTACGCCGACGAATGTCGCGCGGGCTGCACGTGGACGAGCTTCGTGTTGTTTGGAAAACCCGGCAACAACCCCTACTGCCACCATCGCGCGCTCGAGATGCAGCGCACAGGCAAACGCGAACGGGTCGTGCTGAGACAACCCGCCCCAGGCACACCTTTCGATCACGCTCACTTCGATCTCGTGGAGGAAACCCTCGATGGCTCAGCTTGAACCCTGCCCGACCTGCCAACGCCACGTGCGCATCAGCGAGAGCGCCTGTCCCTTTTGCGGAGGCGACGTACGCGAAGCCTTCTCGACGCTGACGCCACGCGCCGCACCGCGCACTCGGCTCGGGCGCGCCGCCCTGTTCGCCTTTGGGATCACGGCCGCTGCCAGCGCAATCCCCGGCTGCGGCGACGACGGCGATGACGAAGGCGACAAAACCTCCGACGCAGGCCAGAACGGCAGCGAGGATGGGGGCGCGACCGATGGCGGACAAGCGGGCGGCAACAACGACGACAGCGGCGGCGTCGTGGCCCTGTACGGGGCTGCCCCGCCTGAAGACGCGGGCATGGGCACGCCCTCCGAGGACGCAGGTGTGGTCGCAATCTACGGCGCCGCACCGAGCGACCAGGGGTGAGGGCGTTCGCAAGAGGATGCCGGCGGTGAGCAGGTTGGTGCAGGCTCTCGCGTACCTATGGGTCCTCACGTTCTTCACGGCGGGCTGCTACTCCGCGAGCCTCCTCACCACTCCCGAGCCCGTTCCCGTGCGACAGGTGCGCGGCACGCAAGCGATCGGCGCTCAGCCCGCACCGCGAGGCACCGACTTCGCAGACGGAAACCCTCTCGTACCCGTGCCCGAGGGCGCGGTGCGTACGGGGGTTGCGGAGGGCATCGACGTCGGTCTGAAGCTCGGCCCCCTCTCCATCGAGGCCAACTCGCTCATACGTCTTGCACAGGGGGAGAGCTGGATTCTCAGCGCGATGCCGGGCCTCGGCGCAGCATGGCTGTGGGAGCGCCCCGGCGAAGGGTGGGGGCACGCAGGTCAGTGGCGCGCGCTGGGCAGCGTCGACACAGCCACGCGGGTAACGACGGCGCGCCTGCCCGTGCTGCTCGGCTGGCATGGACCCCGCGATCGCTTCGGCGTCGTCTTCGGCCCCACGATCCACGCGGGATACCGGAGCTGCCGCAACGTCACGAAGTACGATCCCGACGTGAGCGCACGGGTAGCCATCCACACCTGCACGCCTGCCGACGAGGGCGCGGTCGTCGCGTGGGGAGGTCACTTCGGCTTTCACGTCGCGATCGGCACGTTCGTCAAGGTGATGCCGGAGCTCGGCTTGCTCACCGTCCCCATCGCGCCGGCCGCCCGGCTCGTGAATGGGGGTGAGACCAGGACGAAGCTGAGCCGCAGCGATCGGGTCGTGCATTTCGCATTCGGGTTTCAGATCGGCCGCTTCACGCGGCGCACCCGACCCAGCTGGCTCGATGATCTCTAGCA
>CAYNOM010000910.1:0-2866 GCA_964398415.1 uncultured Polyangiales bacterium
GAAGAGCACGGTGGCCCGCGCGTTCGCAGCCCTCGGCGTCCCGGTCATCGATGCCGACAAGCTCGCGCGCGAAGTCGTGGAGAAGGGTAGCGAGGGGCTCGCAGAAATCGTGCGCGCCTTCGGCACTGGGGTGCTTCAAGCGGACGGCAGTCTCGATCGCAAGGCCTTGGCGAGTATCGTGTTTGCCGATGCTGCGCGACGCAACGAGCTCAACGCGATCACGCACCCGCGCATCGCGCGCTTGGCCCAAGAACGCAAGCAGGACATCGAGGCAACCGGTGCGCCCTATGTGCTCTATGAGGCCGCGTTGATCGTCGAAAATGGCATGTATCGCGGCATGCAGGCCCTGATCGTGGTGGCCACCGACCCGCGCACGCAGCTTGCGCGCCTGATGCAGCGCGATGGGATGGGCGACGAGGAAGCTCAGGCACGCATCGCGGCCCAGGCACCGCTCGAGCAGAAGCTGAAAGTCGCCGACTTCGTGATCGAGAACAGCGGCTCGGAACGCGAGCTCGAAGGACGCGTGCGAGAAGTGCACGAACAACTCTTGTCACGCTTCAAAGCGAGCCGAATATGAGCACGAATCGCGGCGTCACGGTGGTCACGGGGTTTGCCGGACGGGATCTGGCGACGCGCGTGCTCGCAAGATTGCTCGAGACAGAGCGTGAAACGGCCTTCGCGTGCATCGTTGCGCCACGGTTTCGCGACGCCGCGGTGCGCTGGCTCGACTCTCGTCCCGAGCAGGAGCGCGCGCGCGTCGAGCTTTTGGACGGCGACGTGTGCTTCATGGACATGGGGCTCTCGGGCCGCGAGTACATGGACTTGGCGGCACGGACGCGCATCATTCACCACTGCGCCGCCATCACCTATTCGGGCGCACCGCACGGCATGGAGGCCGTGAACGTGCAGGGGACGCATGAAGCGCTCGAGCTCGCGCTTGCGGCGCCTCGACTCGAGCGTCTCGTGCATTGGTCGTCGACCCAGGCCACGTGGCCGAGGGACGGCTTGGTGCTGGAGGACGAGCTGCACGCGCCCAAGCACGATCGCATTTCACAGAGCCAACACCGCGCCGAACAACTCTTGGCCCGTGCGAGGACCAAGGTGCCTATCACGGTGCTCAGGCCCGCCATGCTGCTCGGCGACTCGACTTCCGGCGAAGCGCCGCGGGTGGACGGCGCCTACCTGTTGATCGCAACCCTGCTCGCAAGCCCGAAGGACGTGGCGTTGCCCCTACCGACGCGCGCCGATGCGCCACTGCAGGTGGTGCCGGTCGACTTTGCCGTGGAGGCCGGGCTCGCGATCGCGCGCTCCCCAGAAGCAGCCTCGCGCACCTTCCACATCGTCGACCCCGCGCCGCTCACGGTCAGAGAGGCGCTTTCGATGTTCGCGGAGCTGACCTTACGCCCCGCCCCCCGTTCGTTTGTGCCTGGGCCACTGACGCGCGCGCTCGTGCGACTGCCAGGGCTCGATCGCATCGTGCATGCGCAGCGAGCCCTCGTGGAAGAGCTGGCTCGAGACGCACGCTACGACGACCGCAACGCACGCCCCATCCTGCGCGGCGCGAAGCTGAGCTGCCCTCCCCTGCCCCGCTATGCCGCACAGCTCGTGCAATTCGTCGAGCGTGAACGGGCGGAGGGGCGCGTCGATCTGTGGCGCGCGTCGAGCCGACCGCCGCCCGCTACTTCCCGCCCGCCAACGTCATCGAGCTCACCCGAAACGTAGGCGCCGCGATGGAGGTCTTGGGATCGAGGTCGTTGCCGATGGCGTCGATGCGCTGGAGCAGCTGATCGAGATTGAGCGAGATCGTCACTTCGGAGACCGGGAAGGCGAGCTCACCGCGCTCGATCCAGAAGCCGGCGGCGCCGCGGCTGAAATCGCCCGTCACGGCGTTGAAGCCGAAGCCCATCATGTTGGTGACGTAAAGACCGCGCGCAGTGCTCTTGAGGATGTCTTCGGGGTACTGCTCACCGGGGAGCAAGTAGAAGTTGGTGCTGCCGATGCCGACCCCACCCGAGCTGCCACGGGAGGCATTGGCCGTGCTCTCCATGCTCAGCTTGCGCCCGGAGTAGCTGTCGAGCTGATAGCCCTTGAGCACGCCCTTCTCGATCACGACATTGCGGCGCGCGAGCAGCCCCTCGCCATCGTAGCCCTTGGAACCGGGACCACGCGGCACGAGCGGATCGTCGATGATGGTCACCGTGTCGCTGGCCACCTGGGTCTCGAGACGCTCCAAGAGGTAGCTCGAGCGGCGCCAGATCGACCCACCATTGACGCAGCTCGCAACGAGGCCGAGGATCGAGCGGGCCGCGTCCGGATCGAAGATCACGGGGACCTCTTGCGATTCGACCTTACGCGCGCCGAGCTTCGCCAACGTACGGCGTGCGGCCTCCATGCCCACCGACTGCTCGCTCTCGAGCGCGGACAGGTGGCGCCGGGCCGACCAATAGTAACCGCTGCGCTTCTTGCCGCCCTCGTCGTCGACCACGGGATTGACGACCACGGAGGCGTAGGTGCCCTTGTTCGCACCGGAGAAGCCGCCGCTCGTGACGAGAGCCGAGCCACCCGACACGCGCGTGAAGGTGGCGCCGTCGGTGTTCTTGACGCGCTCGTCGTGCTCGAGCGCCGCCTTCTCGGCCAACGTGGCCCGACGCACGGCCTCGGCAGCGTCGACGTGATCGACCGAGACGTCGAATAGGTCGAGATCGGGGTGCTGTTCGCGAGTGGACAAGCGAGCCGGATCGGGCGGCCCCGCAAACGGATCGGGCTGGCTGAGACGGGCAAGCTCGACCGCGTCTTCGATCAGACGCGTAAGCCCCGTCGGCGACAGATCGCTCGTGTAGGTGACGGCGACCTGCTGCCCGAGCAT
>CAYNOM010000911.1:0-2863 GCA_964398415.1 uncultured Polyangiales bacterium
GTGGGAGGCCCTTGCGACGTGGCGGGAGAGGCCGGAGGCGCGCTTCCGGGCCGCGTCGTCGCCTACAGGCCCTTCCTGGGGCCCATCGGCGCATCCAGAGCCTCGCGCACCTTCCGGAGCAGGACATCAGGCAGGAAGGGCTTCTCGAGGAAGGCCGCGGTGCTCCCTTCGAAGTCCTCTCCGGCGAGCTGCGCGTTCGTGTAAGGGCCCGGAGGCGAGGTCCGCTAGCCCCCGGCGCCGGTGTAGGCGCGGAGCGAGCGCAGCCAGACCCAGCGCGACACCCCCAGAAAGGCTGCTGCGACCCCGAGGGCGGTGAGCACCTCGAGGGTGCGGATCCTGCCGAGTAGGGCGAGCGCGGGGTAGGTGGTCATCAGGCCGAGTGGCACCACGAACGTGAAGATGAAGGCGAGCACCCCGCGAAACACCGAAGACGGCCAGCGGGCGGCGTCGAAGGTGCTCACGATCAAGTAGCTCAGGTTGTCGATCTTCACGACATGGAACGACAGGCTCACCACCAGGATCCAGATGGCGTAGAGGATCACGAGGGCGCTCAGCAGGAGTAGGAGCGTGAGCGCCACGTGACCCACGCTGGGCAGATAGCCCGCGTGATGCACGGCCCAGGCCGAGAGCGCGAGGCCCGAGAGCACGTCGGTGGCGCGCGCCAGGTCGAGCTTGCTCGTCGAGAGCAGAAACTGGGCGTCGGCCGGCTTGAGCAAGAGAAAGTCGAGCGTGCCCTTGCGAATGTGCTCGACCACGTTGCCGAGGGCAGGCTGGATCACGCCCACCAAGACGCCCTTGAGTGCCATGAAGAAGCCCACCACGACGAGCGCTTCCTCGGATCTCCAACCTGCGACCGAGTCGCGCACCGAGAAGAGCACGAGCAGCGGCACGAGCGCCGTCGCGCTCCAGAACAAAGACATCCCGGCCTGCAAGAAGAAGTCGAGTCGGTATTGGAGCGACAAGAGCACAGCGGCCTTGACTTGGATGCGCAAGAGCTCGAGGTAGCGACCCACGTCAGCCTCCGAACGCAGCAAAGCGCTTCACACCCGCGCGAAACACCAGTGTCACGCACACGCTGAGCACGAGCACGTAGCTCCACTGCAAAACGAGCGCGCGGAGGGAGGCCTCGGGCGACATCTGTCCCAGCATGTTCTCGACTGGAAACGACAACATCAGGCGAAAGGGCAAAAGGTCGTTCACGCGCGCGGCCCAGGGCGGAAACAGCGAAAGGGGCATCACGTAACCGGACAGCACCGTGTACAAGCCGAGCCACAGATCGAACAGCGCGATGGAGCTCTCCCAGAACAGGGCCATCGAGCCGATCACCGCCATCGACAGGAAGTTGAGCAGAAAGGCGCCGAGCAAGCTGAGCGGGATCAGCGCGAGCTGCAGCGCCTCAGCGCTGAACGCCTCGGGCCCGAGCCACGAAAGAAAGCCGATGAAGATAGGCACCACCACGAGTAGGCGCATCGGCAGGGCCGCCATGTTCTCGGCAAGGTAGGTGAGCAGGGGGTGGATCGGCCTCAAGAGGCGCTTTTGCAGCGTCCCCTGGCGCACTTCCATGTTCATGTCCCAGACCACCCACGAGCCGGTCGAGAGGCGCACCATCAGCGTGGCCACGAAGTAGGCCTGAAACTCACGCTCGCCGTAGTTGCCGATGGGCGCTTCGCGCGCCACCGCCGTCCACAGCGCCAGCATCACGAGGGGCATGCTGTAGGCGAGCACCCAGACCACGAACTCGGCGCGGTAGGCGACGGCTTCGGCAAAGCCCACGCGCAGCAGCGTGGGAAAGGCCCGCACGACGCGTACGAGCTGCATCATGCGGAGGCTCCCGCGAACAGATCGCCGAGCACCTCTTCGAGCGGTGGGTCCTCGACGGAAAGGTCGATGACGGGTACCTCGGACAGCAGGCGCGAGACGGTGCGCTGCAGCGCGGCGTGGGGCACGGTGAGACGCGCCTCGAGCGCGCTCAAGCTCACGACGCGCGCCCCGGCCGCCTCGAGCACCTCGCGCGTAGTGGGTGACTCGAGCTTGAGGGTCACCTGCTTCTCAGGGCGCGTCTTTTTCACGAGGTCGGGCAGCGGGCCATCCCACACGATGCGGCCGTGATCGATCACGATCACGCGCGGGCACAGGGCCGCGACGTCTTCCATGTAGTGGCTGGTCAGGATCACGGTCGCGCCGTGCTGCTCGTTGTAGCGACGGATGAAGTCGCGCACGGCCACCTGCATCGTGACGTCGAGGCCGATGGTGGGCTCGTCGAGAAACAGCACCTTGGGCCGGTGGATCAGGGCCGCGGCCAGCTCACACTTCATGCGCTCGCCGAGCGACAGCTGACGTACGGGCTTCGAGAGCAGGGGCTCGAGCTTCAGCAGCGACACGAGCTCGTCGAGCGTCTCGCGAAACACCGCGCGCGGCACGCCGTAGATGGCGCGATTGAGCTCGAAGGTTTCCGAGGGAGGAAGATCCCAGAGCAGCTGTTGCTTCTGCCCTGCCACCAGCATCATCGACGACAAGAACGCCGGGCTGCGATCGAAGGGCACGTGGCCTGCGATGCGCGCCGTGCCCGAGGTCGGGTACAGAAGGCCGCTCAGCATCTTCAGCGTGGTCGTCTTGCCGGCACCGTTCGGGCCGAGAAAGCCCACCCGTTCGCCGGCCTCGATGCGAAAGGCGATGCCGTCCACGGCCTTTACGGTGCGCGTGGGGCGCGAGAATAAGGAGCGCATCGCGGCCAGTACGCCGGGTGGCCGCTCGTGCACCAGGTAGTGCTTGGTGAGTCCTTCGACTTCAATCACCCACGCGGTGTAGCATTCGCCGGCTCGCTGCTCGGCCCGTTCGCAGCGCTTCTGCACTCATCCCTACA
>CAYNOM010000912.1:0-2862 GCA_964398415.1 uncultured Polyangiales bacterium
AAAATCCCATGCATCCTCCAGAAGCCGCCGGGAGAATACGGGAAAACGGCGAGCTGCAACACATCTTCGAGGAAACGCCGGCTCCCCATGATGACGTCGGCTACATTGCCCCGATATGCAGAGCAAGAGCTGGTGGTTGGGTTCGGCCCTGTGCGCGGTGCTGGCCGCGGCGGCCTGTGACGACGACGGGAAAACGACGGAGAGCGACGCGGGCGCGGACGCCGGACCCCCCGGCGAGAGCCCGATCAAGCCGAGCCTCGCCTGCGACGACGACGAGCTGAGCCTCTACGGCGACCCGGGCAGCCTACCCATCGAGCAGGGCGCCATTCTGCGCTGCTCGAAGGACGCGTTCTGGACCAAGGCCGACGTGCAGGCTCGCCTCGACGTGCTCGACTCGGGCCCCAACACCTACCAGGGTAAGCCGGCCGAAGGCGGCGTTCAGGCTTACCGCATCCTGTACAAGACCGAGCGGGGCAACGGTGTGCCGGGCTATTCGGTCGCTTCGGTGTACCTTCCCGAGAAGCCGCGCGCCGAGAAGCTGCCGCTCCTCTTGCTGGCCCGCGGAAGCCGTGGTCAGGCTCCCGGGTGCGCGCCGTCGCAGTGGACCGAAGGCCCGGTGAACGACGCCGACAACACCGACGGACGCTACGTGCACGACGACTACGAGGCCATGCTGTGGCCGCTCGTGGCGGGTGGCTTCATCGTCGTGGCGACCGACTCGGCCGGCTATGCCAACTACGGCGCGGAGGGCAATCCCGTCTCGGGCTACGCCGACACCCAGGACATGGCCAAGTCGCTGCTCGACAGCGGCCATGCCCTCAAAAAGCTCGTGCCTGACGCCACCACCAACGACGTGCTGATGGTGGGCCTATCGCAAGGCGGCCACACCGTGCTGAGCGCCGTGGCCGTCGCGGGCACCTACCCGACGCCAGGAAAGATCCTTGGAGCTGCCGTCTATGCGCCGCTGTGGTTCGCGCAACGCAGCTGGGGCGTGGCGCTGACCGACATCGCCGAAGCTGCGGGCATCGTGCTCAACAAGTCGTCGGGGCTGCCCGTGTCGATCTGGTACCACTACACCCACGCCGAGCTTCACGACGGGCCCGGCGAGGGCGTGAAGTTGTTCAGGCCCGAAGCGCAGGATCAGATCAAGACCTTCATCGACAACGTGTGCTGGTCGCGCGAGTACGTGGGCCTCGCCGAGGGCGGGCGCATGGCCGCCAAGGACTACTTCGATCCCGCGTTCATCGAGGCCGCGAGCTACGGCGCAGCCAATCGCACCTGCGAGGGCGCTGCCGACGTGGCGCTGTGTCAGAAGTGGCTCGATCGTTACAATGGAGACCACCCGGTCTTCAGCGGTGCGGCCGCTGAAGTGCCGATCCTGATCGCGTACGGCCTGAAAGACACCACCATCGAGCCGAAGCGGCTCAAGTGCGGCATCGACAAGATACGAAAGAGCGCAAACCCCATCGACTTTTGCATCGACCCCAACGCGGGCCACGCCGGGATCGTGCTCACGCAGTCGGATTACGTCAACGAGTGGCTCGCCAACAAGGCCACGGGCTCTGCTATCACGACAAGCTGCCCGAGCAGCGAAGAGCCCGCAGGGCTGGCCTGCGATCCGCTCCTGCCCAACGACTGAGGCAGCCTCCGTAACGCCTTTCGCCTGCGACCCGACACCTAGACACTGCCGGGAGCGCCATGCGACGCCTTCATTTCTCCGCGACCGAATCTGTAGCTGTGCACAGCTCGAGCGCCTCAGCCTGGGCCTTCGTCGACAGGCTGCCCCAGGCCTTGAGCGAGTTTGCCTTCGTGCGCGAGGTCTTACCAGGCAAGACGCCGCACAGCTACGTGCTGGTGCTTGGGCCCGTGGGCTACGGCAAAGTGAGCATGACCCTGCGCATGGAGATGGCCGTGTCGAGGGACACCGGCAGCCGCATCGTGATGCACTCCGTGCCCGGCGAGGGCAACGCGGATGCCACGGTGAGCGTCGAAGTCGTGCCGTCGCCGGAAGATGGCCACGAGCGCTGCTCGCTTCAGATCTCGCTCGACGTCTCCCCCCACAAGCCCGCGGCTGCTTTCTGGCCCCGTGAGCTGATCGAGGGGGCAAGCTCAGCGTCGCTAAAGCTCGCGGCCCGGCGCATGCTCGCGAGCATGAAGGCGGCCATCGAAGCCGATGGGACGGTTCACTCGTTGCAGCCACGACGCGCGACCGCATGACGGCCGTCGCGCTTTGTACCTAGGGAGGGAAACACCATGCGCGCATCGCTTTTCGCAATCTTGACCGGACTTTTGAGCCTCAGCGCCTGCAGTGGCGAGAGCCAGCCACCGAGCGACACCCCGGCCCCACAGGCGGCCGAACCGGCGAAGGCCGAGCCTGCAGCGGAGGAGCCCGCACAGCGCGAGCCCGAGGTCGTAAGCATCGAGAAGGCCGAGCAGCTCTTTCTGGCGAAGGCGGTGCCCGTCGACGCCAACTCGGACTACACGCGCAAGGAGATGGGGGTCATTCCCGGCGCGGCGCTGCTGACGTCGTCGTCCAAGTACGACTGCGACGCCGAGCTGCCGAAGGACAAGTCCACGCCGCTCGTCTTCTATTGCGGCAACGACCACTGCAGCGCCTCCGACTCGGCCGCCGCGCGAGCCATGGCGGCCGGCCACGAGAACGTGAAGATCCTGCGCGCCGGCATCGCCGGCTGGAAGGATGCGGGCAAGAAGACCGAGCAACCCGCGAGCTGAGCGGACGCGCGTAGCAGGGTGCTAACAAGCTCCTGCCGGCCCGACTCCCGCGTGCTCGTAACCGCGTGCTCGTGCTCGTGCTCGTGCACGGCCCGTTTCGAGCCGCGGAAAGGCCCGCGACGAGGGAGG
>CAYNOM010000913.1:0-2854 GCA_964398415.1 uncultured Polyangiales bacterium
CCCGAGGCGGCTGGCCATGGCCGCACGCGGCGGCGCAGGCGATGGCGATGGCGATGGCGATCCATGGAAGGCGGAGCGCGCTGTGTGAGGTCAATCTCTAGTTGGCCCCCTGATCGAGCGGCATCCTGGGCTGATGGCGACGAACCGTGATCAGCAGCTCTCGAAGGAGAGCGCCTGATCGTTCCTCCGGAGGGCCGCCCCCACCGCACCATGCTGAGTCGCGCACTCATGTCCGCTGGGGTGCCTTGGCAGCCCGTGGTCGAGGCGAACGGTTGGGACCTGATCATGCACTTCGCCCGCCTCGAGCTCGGCATCGCCGTCGTGAACGCGTTCTGCACGCCTCCCCCGGGTTGCGTGCGTCGCGCGCTGCCCGCTATTCCCAAAGTCTCGTACTACCTCTTTCGAAGCCGGACACGGACCCTCGACCGAGCCGTGTCCGCGTTGCGCGAAGCAATTCTTGCGAGTGCTCGAAGGGCACTTGCCGCCCACCAGGATCAGCGATGACTGAAAGAGCCACTCTTGACGACGCGCTGCCGCTTCCCCACGGAACCGATGTGGTCACCCGCGTTACGCGCTTTGCGGGCGGCGAGGAGCTCCTGGCCGGCACGGTGGGCCGCATCGTGGGAACGCACGGCGACGAGATCGACATCCAAGTGCTCGGTGTCGGAGTCGTGCGCTATCGGCGCGCGGACGTGGCACCCTTTCGCTCGGGACAGCTGCGCTATGCGCTCGCGCGCGAAGCCTCATGGAACGCCCTCCTCCCCAACGTCGTGCTCGAAGCGGTCGTGGGCTCTCGCGCGTGGGGCCTCGCCGACGACGGGTCCGACACCGATCGACGCGGCCTGTTCGTGTTGCCCTTCTCGTGGACCGCGCGCCTCGGCGAAGCGCCAGAAGACCTCGTGAGCGCGGACGGCTCGTCGACGTACTGGGAGCTTGCCAAGGTCGTAGGCAACGCCCTACGCGCCGATCCCAACACCCTCGAGCTGCTCTTCGTGCCGAGCGTTCAGGCGCGCGACACGATGGGCCAGTGGATTGTCGACGAGCGCGACGCGTTCCTCTCGTCGCGCATCCACGCGAGCTTCGGGCAGTACGCCTTATCACAGCTCAAGAAGCTCAAGCGCTCGCTTCGCTTGGCGGAGCATCGCGACCTCGTCATGGAGTGGCTGCGCGCGGATCCGGAGCTGTCGCTCGACGTCGCCGCCGCGAAGCTCGCGAAGGGCGCGCGCATCATCGCCCCCACCACCGAGGCTGCGACGCTGCAAGCGAAGGAGTACTTGAAGCAGCTGTACGCTTCGTTGTTCGACCAGGGGATTCTGGCCGCCAAGAGCTTCGAGGATCTCGCTGCGTTCGCGCGGGAGAACGCGGACCCAAGCGAGCTGCCGCGAAGGCTTCGACCCAAGAACGCCTACAACTTGCTGCGCCTTCTAATCACGGCGACCGGCTGGCTAAAGAGCGGTGCTCCAGAGTTCGAGATGACGGGAGCCGCCCGTACCGAGCTCCTCGCCATCAAGCGCGGCGAGGTCGAGCTCGAAGCAGTGCTCGCTCGAGCCGAGGAGCTGTCGCGGGCGCTCGACGAGGCGCACCGCACGACGAAGCTCCCGGAGCGGCCCGATCTCGCGCGGGCGCAGGCGCTCGTGGTCCGCATCCGCGAAGAGGCCGCCCGCAGGTGGCTCAGCGATTGTGACGATTCGTTTGGACGACGCGCGGCGCCCGTGCCGCTGCCGGAGTGGAAATCATGACCAACATTCTCGATCCCCACGCTCGACGCATCGCCGACGCGGTGCTCGCCGAAGAAGAACAAGAGCGCCGCCACCTCGTCGTGGCGCTGAGCGGCGCGCACGCTTACGGTTTTCCGTCGCCCGACAGCGACCTCGACCTCAAGGCCATCCACATTGCACCGACGCGCTCGCTGCTCGGCCTGTCCGAGTCACCCATGACCAGCGACCGCATGGGCGTGATCGAGGGCGTGGAGATCGACTACACCAGCAACGAGCTCGGCGCGGCGCTCCGCGGTCTCGTGAAGGGCAACGGCAACTACCTCGAGCGCGTGCTCGGTGAGCATCGCCTGATCAACAATCCGCTGCTCGACGAGCTCGCCCCACTCGTGCAGAAAGGACTGAGCAAGCGCTACTACCGCCACTACCTCGGGTTCGCGACGCAGCAGCGCCAGGACCTCGAGAAGTCGAACGCTCCGACCGCGAAGAAGGTGCTGTACGTGCTGCGCACGGCGCTCACGGGGGCGCACCTTCTTCGCTCCGGAGAGCTCCGAGTCGACCTCAACGACAACGTCGAAGAGTACGGCTACCAGGACGCGCGCGAGCTCATCGAACGTAAGAAGGCGGGCGAGCGTACCGTGCTCGACGACGCGACGGCTGTGCACTGGCGCGAGCGTGTGCAGAGGGCTTTCGAGCTGCTTGATCAGGCGCACTCGGCGACCGCGCTGCCCGAGGAAGCGCCGAACGTCGCGGACCTCGAACACTGGCTGATCGAGGTGCGGATGCGGGGATGAACGCGAGGCGCGGCGGCTCTAGATCTGGATGCGTACCTCGGCCGACCGCTTGGTCAGTACACCCGCCGTGCGCATCTCGTCGAGCGCGCTGGAGATGTCGTCTGCGCCAAGCCCGACTCCCCGGCACCCGTCCTCGATGAGGTGGACACGGAAGCCGAGCGCGACGGCGTCGAGTGCCGTCCACTTTACGCAGTAGTCGGTCGCCAGGCCCATCACGAACACCTCCTGCACGCCGACTCCGCGTAGGTAGTCGCCCAGACCCGTCGCCCTGCGCTTGCCGTTGTCGAAGAACCCGCTGTAGCTGTCGATGCGCGGATCGGTTCCCTTCGGAAACACGCGTGTGAT
>CAYNOM010000914.1:0-2853 GCA_964398415.1 uncultured Polyangiales bacterium
AAGGAGTGATGATTGCGTAGAGCTGCTTCACGGCACAGGTACCTGGGCGCGAATCGTTTGGAGCGTGGTGACCATCGCGTCGATGGGCTCGATGGCTTGACCGAGGGGCTGGTTCTCGAGGGATGCGAAGTCGGGGATCTTAGGACCACCAATCAGGTCCATGAAGAGGTTGGTGAGCCCGATGAGCTTGCCCAGCGACGCGAGCTGTTTGCCGAGGTTCGCTGCTTCCTGGTCGATGCTCTCACGGACGCAGCCCCAGATCTTCTCGAGGTTCGTGTCGTTCAGCTCACGTGCGCGCTCGATGATGCGAGCGGCTTGCTCGAGCTCTGCTTGCAGATGGATGAGCTGTGCCCGCGCATCGGAAAGCACCGCAATAAGAAGATCGACGAGCCCGAGGATCAGAAGTGGCAGCGAGAGAACCGGGACAAGGCCGAGGAGCTTCGACACCTTCTCGGCGAGCTCCGGAACGCACGCGGCAAGCTTGGTGGGATCGGGCGGTGGCCCAAGGGCGTCCACCACGGCCTTCGCGCACGCGTAGAGCGCCGCGATGCAGTCGACGATGTTGAAGATGGGTACGAGCGGAGCGAGCGCGGGCTGGATGAGATCGGCGAGCTCGAGGTGGCGCATGGCGATCCCGCCGGGCAGCGTGATCTCCAGTGGGTCTCGGAGCGCTGAGACATGGATGCAGAGGGGTTGCGTCATGGCAGCACCTATGGTGTCGCTAGAGAGTCTGGTGCCAGCGGCTGTGCTAGCGTCCGGCGATGCAGGTACTTCGGCTGGGGGTGCTTCTAGCGTTCGTCGTCTTCGGTTGCGCTCCTACTCCTGTGCGGCTGAAGACGCCGAGCTGGTACTTGCAGAAGCACAGCGGGTGCGGGGACTCAGCATCTCCTCGATCAATCCCCGCCTATTTGAGCGAATCCCTCGACGGCTCGTCGACGCCTGTGACAGGTTGCGCCCGCGAATCTCCTGGGTGCGTTGCGGGGCTATCGGAGGCCACTGAATCTCGCCGTAGCTCATTCATCAGCTGCTTCGGGAGCAGGGAAAGCGGGGCCGTCCTGCTTGAGTCGGCGCCCACTGCCGAACGAGGCGGTGCCAGCGTGGTGTGCTCGTCAATCGATCCGGCCGCGACTGCCTGTATCGTCGACGAAGCTGCGTTCCTGGGAGATCACCCCGGATCGTCGCTGCACCTTCACAGAGGAGCTGGAGGGTCCGCATGGCTTCGAAAAAGCGACATTCGAGCCGCGATAGCTAGCCATCACGATGAGGTGCGCCGCTGCTATGACGATGCGCTGGCGGTCTGGCCGGACGCGAAAGGTCGCGTTGAGATCACGTTCGTCGTTGGCCCCGATGGCAGCGTCTATTCGAGCCGCGTAGATAGAAACGACACCGGTGTTCCGGCACTTGCGTGCTGCATCAACGAGCTGGTTGCGACATGGAAGTTCCCAGCTCTGGTCGGTTGCGGCATGGTTGTGGTGACGAACCCGTTTGTACTCGAGCTCGGCTCATCTTGACTGCCCTTCAGATGGGACCTTCGATTGGCCTCACCACGCGGCCGCGAATCGTCACCTGCGGTGCCTTGATCTCGATGGCACCGACGGCGTGGATCAAGAGCGCCGTGGTCGCGCTCAAGGTGACCGTGTTGTCCTCGGCGTCGAAGAGCAGATGGTCACCGGTCTTCTTACTGGTGAGCTTGAGCTTGCGCCGACCGGGCGTCTCGTCGAGCTCGATGCGGAAGCCTGGTGTGGAGAGCACGCGGTTGTTGGGCTGGTGTTGCGCCTCCTCTGGCAGCTCACTCTGGCCGCTTGGCTTCCCGGCATGGGCGGACAAGAAGTGAGGTGCTTCGGGACGGGCACCGCGGAACCACACTGCGACTTCAGCACCCAGCTCGGGCACCGCATGAAACCCGCAGTCCTTCGAGCCGCCACCCACGGTGCCAAGCGGCCAGGCCCACTCGCTGTGGGGCTCGATGAGCCCAGGCACGCACACGCGCACGCGTCCGAGGCCCTCGGGGTCGTCTCGGTGGGTGACGTAGCCGAGCTGCATCCCGACGAAGCGCAGGTCGGGCGCGCCGTCGACGTCGTCGAAGTGCGATGCGGTCATGTCACCCTCCCTCAGCGACGACGCTCATGTGCGCCTCCGGATCCTCGCCGCCCAGGGAGCGCCCTTCGCGGCGATACTCGACGTGGGTGGTACCTGCGGCCGGGTCGATCATGCGGACGGGCGTCAGGGCGCCGTCGTCGCGCTTCTTGGCCCTGTTCCGATCGCCACCCTGGGTCCGAAGCTCAGAGCCGGCACGTCGGCCGAGGGCGTCACGCACGAGCTTCAGGTCGCAGACGTATCCCGCGTCCCCGAGCGAGTGCCGCACCTCACGCACGTAGTACTTGCCTGCGAACAGCGCGGGTAGCCCACGCATCTCGACGAGGGCCTTGGCTCGCAGCGTGGGGTCGCCCACCACCTGCACGCTCAACTTCGCCGTGGGGCGCTCGGCGCGTCGGAATCGCTCCTCGGCTTCTGTCGCGGCAGTGGCGTCGGCGCCTATGCGGACGGCCTCGCTCGCGTTGCGCACCTCCATGGAGATGGCTCCCGTCTCTGGGTCCACCACCGCGACGCCGTCACCGAGCGTGGTCCGCTTCGTGTTCTCGCTCGTCGCGGACGCCTCGATCGTGGCTCGCGTCATCGGGTCGCGCGCTCGCACGGAGACCTTTCCGACCCGGCGCATGATGTCGTTCTCGGTCCGCACGGAGATGACCCGCGCGTCGCCGGCCGTTCGCCAGCCGAGCGTATGCGTGGGCGCGGCCTCGAGGCGCTCACGATGAAAGTGAAAGCCCGTGTCGTCGAGGTAGAACACGTAGC